>NZ_CAJCKD010000005.1:0-123011 GCF_903970855.1 Curtobacterium sp. ME12 | reverse complement strand
GGTCCGGCACCGCTGACTCGTCCCAACCGTGCTCGGCGAACTCGGCGATGCGCCCTTCTGCGGTGGCCTTGCCGAGCTCGGGCTCCGGGTGCGAGGTGAAGAACTGCCACGGCGTCGAGGCCGCGAACTCCTCGCCCATGAACAGCATCGGCGTGAACGGCCCGAGCAGCGTCAGGGCCGCGGCGATCACGAGCCCCTCGTCGTCGAGCGTCGCGGCGAGCCGGTCGCCGGCGGCGCGGTTGCCGATCTGGTCGTGGTTCTGGTTCGCGACGACCAGCGCCGTCGCGGGGGAGGTCCCGCGGTCGATCGGCCGGCCGTGCCGCTTGCCGCGGAACGACGACCACGTGCCGTCGTGGAAGAAGCCTTCCTCGAGCACCTTCGCCAGCGCCGACAGCGGGGCGAAGTCGGCGTAGTAGCCGTTCGTCTCGCCGGTGAGCGCCACGTGCACGGCGTGGTGGAAGTCGTCCGACCACTGCCCGGTGAGGCCGTACCCGGCGGCCTCGCGCGGCCGGAACATCACCGGGTCGTTGAGGTCGGACTCCGCGATCAGCGACAACGGACGACCGATGAACGACGAGTAGGCGTCGGTCTCGTCGGCCATCGACGCCAGCACGTGCGGGCGGGTGGTGTCGCGGATCGCGTGCACGGCGTCGAGCCGGAGCCCGTCGACGTGGTGGTCGCGGAACCACATGCGGACGTTGTCGAGCACGTACCGACGGACCTCGGGGTGTTCGACGTTCACCGAGTCACCCCAGGTGTTGCCGAGCCCGGCCAGCAGGTACGGGCCGTACAGCGGCAGGTAGTTGCCGCTCGGTCCGAGGTGGTTGTAGACGACGTCCTGGATGACGCCGAGCCCCAGCGCGTGCGCCGTGTCGACGAACCGGTCGTAGGCGTCCGGGCCGCCGTACGGGGCGTGCACGGAGAACCAGCCGACGCCGTCGTAGCCCCAGTTCCACTCGCCGTTCACGGCGTTGACGGGGAGCAGCTCGACGAACTCGACCCCGAGCTCGACCAGGTGGTCCAGCTTCTGGGCGGCGGCGTCGAGCGTGCCCTCGGGCGTGTAGGTGCCGATGTGCATCTCGTAGATCACGGCGCCGCGGGCCGGGCGTCCGGTCCACGACTCGTCGGTCCACGCGAACCGTGCGGGGTCGACGACCTCGGACGGGCCGTGCACGCCCTCGGGCTGGTACCGGCTGCGCGGGTCCGGTCGGACCGCGTCGTCGTCGCCGACGCGGAACCCGTACCGGGCGCCGACGACCGGCATCACGGCGTCGGTGGACCACCAGTCGTCGTCGCCCTTGGTGAGCGGGTACTCGACGTCGTCGACGACGAGCCGGACCCGGTCCGGCTCGGGCGCCCAGACGGCGTAACGGTCGGGTGCGGTCATGCGTGACCCTCCAGGATGTCGATCTCGGCCTGCGCGTCGGTCTCGGTGGCGTCCGTCGTGCGGTCGGCGGCAGGCCGGGAGGCGCCGCTCGCGTCGGACACGGCGGTCACCGCGTCGGCGTGGCCGGCTGCACCGACCGCGTCGGCGGGCACGAGCAGCGCGACCGGGTAGGTGGTGAGCAGGTCGGCCAGCGCGATCCCGCGGTCGGCGGGGACGTGTCGGCCGGTGAGCAGGTCGATGCGCTCGACGGGGACGGCGTGCACCAGTGTGTCGCCCCAGCCGCCGACCCGGTCGAGGCCGATCGGCAGCCGCGTCGCGATCGTCACGGCACCGCCGCGGTCGAACGCGATGACGTGGTCGGCCGCGCTGCCGGTGGCCTCGAGCTCCAGGTACCGGGTGAACAGCTCCGGGTGGTCCCGACGGATGCGCAGTGCGCGGGTCGTGACCAGGAGCTTCGCGGCGCCGTCGATGCCGATGGCCGGCAGGTCCTCGGGCCCGTCGTCGTCCGGGCCGTCGAGCTCGGCGAGCACGTGACGCCGCTCGGCGTAGTCGACCGGACGACGGTTGTCGGGGTCGACGAGCGAGCGGTCCCAGAACTCGGTGCCCTGGTAGACGTCGGGGACGCCCGGTGCGGTGAGCTGGACGAGCTTCTGGGCGAGACCGTTCGACCACCCGGCGGCGTCGATCTGCTCGTCGAGGGCGTCGAGCACGGCGACCACGTCCGGGTTGTCGAACGCGGCGTCGACGATCGCGTGCATCTGCTGCTCGAACGCCTCGTCGGGCTCGGTCCAGGTGGTGCTGTCACCGGCTTCGCGGGATGCCTTCTCGGCGTACGCGTGCAGACGCGCACGGCTGGCGGGCCGGGCACCGACGATCGCCTGCCAGAGCAGGTCGGCGAACACGCGGTCCTGCAACGGCACGAGCGACTGCAGACGCTCCAGCGTGGCGGCCCACTCGTCGCCGAGCTCGGCCAGCACGGCGATGCGGGCGCGAGTGTCCTCGCTGCGCTTGGTGTCGTGCGTGGTGAGCGTCGTCATGGTGTGCGGCCAGCTGCCGAGCCGTTCGCGCTGTGCCTGGTGGAAGTCCGCCACCGAGACCGCGAAGACGCTCGGGTCGCCGCCGACCTCGCTCAGGGACGACAGGCGCGAGGTGCGGTAGAACGCCGTGTCCTCGACGCCCTTCGCCATCACCATGCCGCTGGTCTGCTGCAGTCGGACCGCCGCCGCGTTCGTCGGGTCGACGAGTGCCGGTGCGATCCGGTCGATGACGTCGTCGAGGTCCGGTCGGGCCTCGGCGGCACGCTCGAGCGCGGTGATGAGGTGGTGGGCGCCCTCGGGCAGGTACGTGCGGTACACGTCGAACGAGGCCACGATCTCGGCGACCGCGGCGACGATCCGCTCGTGCGTGATCGTCTCCGTCACGGCGCTCGGCGCGAGCAGGCGTGCGAGCCGCTCGACCTCACTGCCGAGGATGCCGTCCGCGATGCCCCGTCGGGTGTCGTGCGTGAGCTGCTGCCAGTCGGCCGGCTCGGCGCCCGATGCCGCGGTCAACGCCTGCTCGCCCGCGGGGTCGACGAACACGCGGTCGAGCACCCCGAGGGCGTCGTACCCGGTGGTGCCGTCGACCGGCCACGAGCTCGGCAGCTGCTCGCCGGGCTCGAGGATCTTCTCGACGAGGGTGTAGGCCCCGCCGGTCAGCTCCGCCAGGTCCTGCAGGTAGCCCGCCGGGTCGTACAGCCCGTCCGGGTGGTCGATGCGCAGGCCGTCGACGAGGCCGTCGCGGAACCAGCCGCCGATGACCCCGTGCGAGGCCGCGAACACCTCGGGCTCCTCGACCCGGATCGCCGCGAGGGTGTTCACCGCGAAGAACCGGCGGTAGTTCAGGTCGTGGTCGGCACGCTTCCAGTGCACGAACGCGTAGTGCTGGCGCTCGTGGACGGTCTCGACGGTGTCGCCGTCGTGCACCGTCCCGGGCGCGGTGGGGTAGGCGGTCTCGCCGACGCGGAGCACCGGACGCTCGGCGTCGGACGTGTCGAGCGTGACCGCGTCGAGCAGCCGGTCGTCGAGCACGGGGACGCGGAGCTTGCCGTCGCCGGCTTCCCAGTCCACGTCGAAGGCCCACGCCACGGGGGAGCCCTGCCCGAGTTCGAGCAGGGACCACCACCACGGGTTCGACTCGGGGGTCGCGACGCCGACGTGGTTCGGCACCACGTCGACGATGACCCCGAGGCCGACGGCGTGCGCGGCCTCGGCCACCGCCCGCATCGCCTGGTCACCGCCACGGTCGGTGTCGACCCGCGTGTGGTCGACCACGTCGTAGCCGTGGTTCGACCCGGACTCGGCCTGCAGCACCGGCGACAGGTACAGCCAGTCGGCCCCGAGGTCGTGCACGTAGTCGACCAGGTCGCGGGCGGCGTCGAGGTCGAAGTCGGCCGAGACCTGCAGCCGGTACGTCGACGAGGGGACGCGGTTCGCTGCGCCGGGCGTTCCGGCGGTCATCGGGCGGCTCCGCTCGGTGCGGTGGAACCGGCCGGGTTGGCCGGGGTGACGGCGTCCTGCGGGGCGACCGGTTCGGGGGCGCCGTCCTGCTCGGCGTCGACCGGGGTGCTCGTGACCTCGTGGTCGGGCTCGGCACGCAGGACGATCATCGACCGCGCGGGGACGTCGAGCGGAGTCCCCGCATCGAGCACCTCGTCGCGTGCGCCGGGGTCGGCGGTGTCGATCCGAACGGTCCAGCCGGGGGAGTACTCCTCTGGTGGGAGCGTGAAGGTCACGACGTCGTCGTGGGCGTTGAAGTACGTGATGAAACCGACGTCGGTGACGCGCTCACCACGGGCGTCGCGCCCGCGGATGCCCTCGCCGTTCAGGTACATGCCGACACTCTTGCCGAAGCCGGAGTCCCAGTCCTCGGGGTCCATCGCGTCGCCCGAGGGGGTCAGCCACACCACGTCGGGCAGCGGCTCGCCCTCGCCACGACGGACCGGACGGCCGTTGAAGTACCTGGTTCGGCGGAACGTGGGGTGGTCGTGCCGGAGCTTCACCACGTCGGCGGTGAACTGGATGAGGTCCTCGTCCGCACTGTCCCAGTCGATCCAGCTGAGCTCGGAGTCCTGCGCGTAGACGTTGTTGTTGCCGGACTGCGACCGGCCGAGCTCGTCGCCGTGCGCGATCATCGGCACGCCCTGGCTCAGGAGCAGGGTGGCCAGGAAGTTCCGGCGACGCTGCAGCCGCAGGGCGTTCACGGCCTCGTCGTCGGTCGGGCCCTCGGCGCCGGAGTTCCACGACCGGTTGTGGCTCTCACCGTCGTTGTTGTCCTCGCCGTTGGCCTCGTTGTGCTTCTCGTTGTAGGCCACCAGGTCGTACAGCGTGAAGCCGTCGTGCGCGGTGATGAAGTTGATGCTCGCCTTGGGCGTGCGGCCGTCGTGCTCGTACAGGTCCGCCGAGCCGGAGATCCGCGAGGCGAACTCGCCGAGCGTCGACGACTCACCGCGCCAGAAGTCGCGGACGGTGTCGCGGTACTTGCCGTTCCACTCGGACCACTGGGGCGGGAAGTTGCCGACCTGGTACCCACCGGGGCCGACGTCCCACGGCTCGGCGATCAGCTTGACCTGCGACACGATCGGGTCCTGCTGCACCAGTTCGAAGAAGGCCGACAGCCGGTCGACTTCGTAGAACTCGCGGGCCAGTGCCGACGCGAGGTCGAAGCGGAACCCGTCGACGTGCATCTCGGTCACCCAGTAGCGGAGCGAGTCGAGGATGAGCTGCAGCGAGTGCGGGTGCCCGACGTTGAGCGAGTTCCCCGTGCCCGTGTAGTCCATGTAGAACTTCTTGTCGTCGTCGACCAGGCGGTAGTAGGCCGCGTTGTCGATGCCGCGGAACGACAGCGTCGGTCCGAGGTGGTTGCCCTCGGCGGTGTGGTTGTAGACGACGTCGAGGACGACCTCGATGCCGGCGCGGTGCAGCTCGCGCACCATCGTCTTGAACTCCTGGACCTGCTGGCCCTGGTCGCCCGACGACGAGTACGCCGAGTGCGGCGCGAAGAAGCCGATGGTGTTGTAGCCCCAGTAGTTCGACAGCCCCTTGTCCTGCAGGGTCGAGTCGTTCACGAACTGGTGCACCGGCATGAGCTCGAGCGTGGTGACTCCGAGACGCTGCAGGTGCTCGATGACCGCCGGGTGGGAGACGCCGGCGTACGTTCCGCGCTGCTCTTCCGGCACGTCGGGGTGGGTCTCGGTGAGTCCCTTGACGTGCGCTTCGTAGATGACGGTCTCGCCGTACGGCGTGCGCGGCGGGCGATCCCCCTGCCAGTCGAAGAAGGGGTTGATCACGACGCCCTTCATCATGTGCGACGCGGAGTCCTCGTCGTTGGTCGAGTCCGGGTCGCCGAACGTGTACGAGAAGAGCGACTGGTCCCAGTCGATCTCGCCGCTCGTCGCCTTGGCGTACGGGTCGAGCAGGAGCTTCGACGGGTTGCATCGCGCGCCGGAGTCCGGGTCGTACGGGCCGTGCACGCGGAAGCCGTACTCCTGCCCTGGGCCGATGTTGGGGAGGTACGCGTGCCAGACGTAGGCGTCCACCTCGAGCAGGCGGACGCATTCTTCGTTGCCGTCGGAATCGAACAGACAGAGTTCGACGCGCTCGGCGACCTCGGAGAACAGCGCGAAGTTCGTGCCGCTCCCGTCGTAGGTCGCCCCGAGCGGGTACGGGTTTCCGGGCCAGGTGTGCAAACGGTCCTCCAGGTGTGGGTGCGGCCAACATATCGGCGGCACTCGTCCGCGTCCGCAGACAAGCCCCAGCTGTGGATGCCAGCTGTGCCCCGCGGCCTGTGGAGGAACGGACGAGTAGCGTCGCGCGCATGGCCAACATCGTCTCGAAGATCGCAGACCAGGTCCGCCCGCTCGGGGTCTCCACGAACTACGGAGAACCCGTCGAGGTCGGCGACCAGACCCTGATCCCCGTGTCCGTCAGCTGGTTCGGCTTCGGCGGCGGCGGGGGCGACGACGAGAACGGCGGTGGTGGTGGTGGCGGTGCGTCGGCCCCCGTCGGCGCCTACGTCCGTCGCCCGGGCAAGGACCTCGTGTTCGAACCGAACCCGATCTCGCTGATCGTCGTGGCCATCCCCTTCGTGTGGGTGGCCGGGCGTGTCCTCCGCAAACTGGTGCGCGCGCTCAAGAAGTGACCCCCTGACGCAACGGGAGGCCCGTGGCGACGCCGCCACGGGCCTCCCGTCCGTCACGCGGTTGCGACCGCGTCTAGACTGCTGGCACACACACGGGAGTCCGGGACCGCCGGGCTGAGAGGGAGCGATCGGCGCTCCGACCGTCGAACCTGATCCGGATCATGCCGGCGCAGGGAGGAGTCAGCAGCATGCCTTCAGGCACGTCCACAACCGTCACCACCGCTCCGCGGCGATCGCTGCGTTGGCGGGTCGTCGACATCGTCGTCGCGAGTGTCCTCGCGGTGGCCCTCGGGGTCGTCTTCCGGCTCTGGGAGTTCGGCTACGAACCCATCAGCGCCGTCATGGACCTCGTGCTCCCCGGCACGAAGGCCCTGTTCGGCGGGGTCTGGCTGCTCGCCGGCCCGATCGTCGCGATCGTCGTCCGCAAGCCCGGCGCCGCGCTCTACGGCGAGATGGTCGCCGCCTCGGTCGAGGCGTTGTTCGGCACCCAGTGGGGATGGCTCACGCTCGAGGCCGGGCTCGTCCAGGGCCTCGGCGCGGAGATCGTCCTCGCGTTGTTCCTGTACCGCGTCTACCGCCTGCCGGTCGTCGTGCTCGCCGGTGCCGCGGCCGGACTCGCGCTCGGCATCAACGACACCGTCCTCTGGTACCCGGGGCTCGACGTCGCCTTCAAGGTCGTCTACGTCGTCTGCGCGATCATCTCCGGCGCCGTGATCGCGGGGGCGGGTTCGTGGCTCATCGTCCGGGCACTCGCCCGCACCGGGGTGCTGTCGTCCTTTGCGGCCGGCCGCGAGCACAGCCGTCGCGAACCCCGCGCCCTGGTGTGACCGTGCCCGCTCCGTCGGCGACGTCCCCTTCCACCGGCGGCGACGCCGGCGCAGGTGCCGGCGTCCGCGGGGCACGCATCGTGTTCCGTGGCTGGGGCTGGCGGTACCCGGAGCGGGACGCCTGGGCCGTCCGCGACGTCGACCTGACCGTCGAGCCGGGGGAGCGGGTCGCCGTCGTCGGCCCGTCCGGGGCAGGCAAGTCGACGCTCCTGCGAGCGGTCGCGGGCGTGCTGCCCGACGAGCCCGATGCCACCGACGACACCGCTGCTTCGGTGCAGGGAGCACTCCTGGTCGACGAGGCCGACCCCCGCGCGGTCCGCGGGCGAGTCGGTCTCGTCATGCAGGACCCCGAGGCGCACACCGTGATGTCCCGCGTCGGCGACGACGTGGCCTTCGGCTGCGAGAACGCCGGCGTCTCCCGCGACGAGACCTGGGCCCGGGTGCGGACGGCGCTCGACGTCGTCGGCCTCGACCTGCCGCTCGACCGCTCCACCGCGCAGCTGTCCGGCGGGCAGCGGCAGCGGTTGGCGCTCGCGGGCGTGCTCGCGATGCGGCCGGGTGCGCTCGTGCTCGACGAACCCTGCGCGAACCTCGACCCGGACGGCGTGGCGCAGGTGCACGACGCCGTCCGGGCACTGCTCGACGAGACCGGGGCGACGCTGCTCGTGGTGGAGCACCGGATCGGCACCTGGCTGGACCTGGTCGATCGGCTCGTGCTGCTCGAACCGGGCGGCGGCGTGGTCGCGGACGGTCCGCCGGCCCGGGTGCTGGTGGACCACGGCGAGGCGCTCACGGCGGCCGGGGTCTGGGTGCCGGGCGCCGAGCCGGCGCGCGGTTCGGCGCGGGGGCGGCGGCGTGCGAGCGGGCGAGCGGGCGAAATACCCGGGGCGTCCGGTGGGGCGACCGCGGCATTCCGCCCGCTCGGCGAGGGGGTGCTCGGCGAGGGGGTGCTCGACGAGGGGGAGCTCGACGAGGGGACGGCGGTACTGCTCGAAGCCCGGGGGCTCGGCACGGCACGGGGGAAGCGAGCGGTGGGGAACGGCATCGACCTCGGGCTCCGGGCCGGGCAGGTCCTCGCCGTCACCGGACCGAACGGCGTCGGCAAGTCGACGCTCGGGCTGACCCTCGCGGGCTTGCTCCCACCGGCAGCCGGTCAGCTCCGCGCCACGGACACCCTCGCCGACGGCATCGGCGCCGCACCGCACGCCTGGACGAGCCGCGAACTCGCCGCCCGGATCGGCACGGTGTTCCAGGACCCGGAGCACCAGTTCGTCGCCCGCTCCGTCCGCGAGGAGGTCGAGGCAGGCCCCCGCGCCCTCGGAGCCGCGGACGCCGCCGAACGAGCCATCCTTCTGCTCGACGAGTTCGGGCTCGCACACCTGGCCGACGCCAACCCCTTCACCCTGTCCGGGGGCGAACAACGACGACTCGCGATCGCCGCGGTCATCGCGGCCCGGCCGCCGGTCGTCGTGCTCGACGAACCGACCTCCGGGCAGGATCGTGCCACGTGGCAGGCCGTCGTCGGTCGGCTCGGGGCCCTGGCCGACGCCGGCACCGCGGTGGTGGCGGTCACCCACGACCGCGATCTCGTCCGGGCACTCGATGCCGACGAGGTCGTGCTCGGGCCGAACGGTGCCCGGACCGTCGGGCGCGACCAGGGGCCGTCGGTCGCGACCATCCCGGAGGCGGGGCCGACGGTCGGGATCCGCCCCGGGCCTCCAGACCGGACCGACACGGCCGCCCGGACCGCCGGGACCGCCGAGACCGCCCGGACCGCCGGGACCGCCGGGACTGACGCGACCGCCGGGACGAACGCGACCCACCGGACGAACCCCGTGCGACGACCGCTGCCGGTCCGCGCGCCCGGCATCCCCGGCGTCCAGCCGGTCGCGTCGCTGATCGGTGTGCTCGCCCTCGGCGTCTGCCTGGTGCTCAGCCTCGACGTCGTCTCCGCCGCCGTCGCCCTGGCGCTCGAACTCGCGCTCCTGCCGCTCCTGCGCCTGCCGGTCCGGACCCTGCTGCTCCGGCTCGCACCGGTGCTCGTCGCGGTGCCGCTGACGGCGGTGAGCATCGCGCTGTACGGCAGGCCTTCCGGGCGGGAGTGGTTCGACCTCGGGTTCGCGCACGTCACCGACGGGTCCCTCACGCTGGCGTTGGCGACCGCGCTCCGGGTCCTCGCGGTGGGGGTGCCGGCCATCGCGCTCTTCGTGCGGGTCGACCCGACCGACCTGGCCGACGGGCTCGCGCAGGTCCTCCGGCTGCCCGCGCGCTTCGTGCTCGGGGCGCTTGCGGCCGTCCGGATGATGACGCTGCTCGTCGACGACTGGCGACAGCTCGCGATGGCGCGGCGCGCCCGAGGACTGGCCGACTCCGGGCGGCTGCGACGCGGGGCGACCATGGCGTTCGCGCTGCTCGTGCTCGCGTTGCGTCGGGCGACGACGTTGGCGGTGGCGATGGAGTCACGGGGGTTCGGTGCTCCCGGGCGGCGCACCTGGGCGCGGGTCGCACGGTTCGCCGGGCCGGAGTGGGCAATGGTGGCGGCGCTGGTCGGCATCGGCGTGGTGTCGATCACGGTCGCGGTGAGCGTGGGGACGTGGCGTGCCTGACACGGAGCGCGCGGACGGGACGACGGGCAGCGGGCGCGCGACGGGCGGCGGGCGCGCGACGGGCACGACCGCCGCTGACCTCGCCCCCGGCCTGGCCGCTGCTGCTGCCGGTGTCGCCGCTGCCACGGGTCGGCGTGCCGTCGTGCTCGTCGACGGCCGGTCCGGCACAGGCAAGACCACCCTCGGAGCACAGGTCGCGGAGTTGCTCGGCGCGCAGCTCGTGCACCTGGACGACCTGTACCCGGGGTGGGACGGCCTGCGTGCGGCTGCCGATGCCGTGGTGACCGACGTCCTCGGAGCGCCGAGTGGGTACCGACGCTGGGACTGGGCGGCCGATGCACCCGCGGACCGGGCGTCGGTGGACCCCGACCTGCCGATCGTGGTCGAGGGGTGCGGGGCGTTGTCCCGGGCGTCGGCACCGCTGGCGTCGCTGCGGGTGTGGCTCGAGGCCGACGACGCCGTGCGGTGGGGCCGGGCGATCGGCCGCGACGGTGCGGTCTTCGCGCGCGAGTGGGACCGCTGGGCCGCGCAGGAGCAGGCCTTCATCGCCGCCGAGGACCCGGCCGCCCTGGCCGACGTGGTCCTGCGGACGTAGGGCGCCGCAGCACCGCGGCCGGCGGCGAGCATCGAGGTTTCGCGCTCGGCGACACCTCACGGGCTCCGGACGGCGAGAGCTGTCGCTCAGCGCGGAACGTCAGCCCGCCGCGCCCGCGCCCCCGCGCTCGTGCCCGTGCCCGCCTCCCGCCGCGCCACTGCCCGCGGATCCACCGCGAACACCGCCGCCACGATCGTCAGCACGGCGTACACCCCGAGGTACCCGCACAGGATCCACGGCGAGCCACCCCCGAGCTGCACGAACACCGCGGCCAGCAGCGGCGTCAGCCCCACCGAGAAGATCGACCCGATCTGGTACCCGAGCGACATCCCCGAGTACCGCCGCCCGGTCGGGAACTGCTCCGCGAACCACGCCGCCTGCGGCCCGTAGATGCTGTCGTGGAAGACGCACATCCCGATCAGCGCCACGAGCGGCAGCAGCACGAGCGGACCGGCGTCGAGGAACGCGAAGAACGGCCAGATGAGCACCGCGATGCCCGCCGCCGACCAGATCGTGAGCACCCGCCGCCCGACCCGGTCGGACAGCCACCCCCAGAACGGCGTCGACACGAGCGACACCGCCGAGATCACGAGCACGGCCTGCAGTCCCGCGTCCGAGCCCGCCGGCCCGCGCACGTTGCCGAGGTAGGTCAGCGAGTACGTCGTCAGGATCGAGTAGAGCGCCGGCTGCACGAGGCGCAGGCCCGCCGTCACCAGGATCGACCGCGGATGCTGCCGGATCGCCTGCCACACCGGGAACCGCTCGACCCCACCCGCGGCGCGCAGCTCCTGGAACACCGGGGCGTCCTGCACGCCGAGCCGGATGACGAGCCCGACCGCCACGATCACCGCCGAGAACAGGAACGGCAGCCGCCAGCCCCAGGCCAGGAACGCCTCGGTGCCGAGCGTCGACCGCACGAGCGTGAAGACCCCGGTCGCCAGGAGCATCCCACCGGCCGACCCCATCTGCGTGAACGCCCCGAACAGCCCCCGGTGCCGTTCCGGTGCGTGCTCGACGGACAGCAGCGCCGAGCCGCCCCACTCCGCACCGGCCGCGACGCCCTGCAGCAGCCGCAGGAACACGAGCGCCACGACGGCACCGACCCCGATGGTCGCGGCGGACGGGATCACCCCGATCAGTGTGGAGGCGATGCCCATCAGCACCAGCGACGCGACGAGCAGCTTCTTCCGCCCGATCCGGTCACCCAGGTGGCCGGCGATCACGCCGCCGAGCGGCCGCGCCACGAACCCGACGCCGTAGGTCGCGAACGACGCGATGACCCCGACGGCCGGCGTCACCGACGGGAAGAACGTCGATGCGAACACCAGCGCCGATGCCGTCGCGTAGAGGTAGAAGTCGTAGTACTCGACGGTCGTGCCGACGAACGACGCGAGGGCGACCCGACGACGGGTCGCGGTGGTCGACGGTGCAGCGGGACGGCCGGGAGGCGCGGTGACGGTGGTCTGGCTCGGCATGCCTCAGGAGCATGGTCGCGTCCAGGGCTGCGGGGAACACCGCGCGTAACGGGAGGTCACGTCGCTGTCGTCGGGCGGTGCCCGCCGACCACGATGGGACGCATGAGCGATGCACCGAACCGCCCGCTGCGCTTCGCGGCCTTCGTCATGAACACGACCTCGCACATCCAGCACGGCCTGTGGCGGCACCCGGACGCCCGGCAGGCGGACTTCGACGACGTGACGCTGTGGACCGACCTGGCGAGGACCCTCGAGCGCGGCAAGTTCGACGCGATGTTCTTCGCCGACGTCGTCGGTACCTACGGCCCCGGTCGCGGCGACTACTCGACCAACGTGCGCGAGGGGCTGCAGATCCCCTCGAACGACCCCTCCGTGCTGCTCTCCGCGCTCGCCGTGTCGACCGAGCACCTCGGGCTCGCGTTCACCTCGAGCGTCATCCAGGCGCACCCGTTCGACTTCGCCCGCAAGGTCTCAACGCTCGACCACATCACCCGGGGCCGCATCGGCTGGAACGTCGTCACGAGCGCCCTCGACAGCGCCGCCCGCAACTTCGGCGCCGACCGGCTCGAGGAGCACGACGAGCGCTACGTCTGGGCCGAGGAGTACCTCGAGGTCTGCGCGAAGCTCTGGGAGGGCTCGTGGGAGGACGGCGCCGTGCTGAAGGACCCCGTCCACGGCTACGCCGACCCCGACAAGGTGCACCGCATCGACCACCACGGCACGCGTTACGACGTGCAGGGCCCGCACCTGTCGGCTCCGTCGCCGCAGCGGACGCCGGTGCTGTTCCAGGCCGGGTCGTCGCCGGCCGGCCGTGCCTTCGCCGCGCGGAACGCCGAGGCCCAGTTCATCCTGACCTCGAACCGGGACGCCACCGAACAGCTCATCCGCGAGACCCGCGACCTCGCTTCGACAGCGGGGCGCCGACGGGAGGACATCGCGTTCTTCCTCGGCCTGACCTTCGTCACCGGCTCCACCGAGGCCGAGGCGAAGGCCAAGGAAGCGGAGATCGACGAGTACCTGGCCGCCGACGGGTTCCTGGTGCACTCGAACCTCGGCTTCGACCCGGACACCGGCGAACCCCTCGACCCGGACACCCCCCTGTCCGAGGTCCGCACCCACGCCGGGCAGTCGCACCTGCAGTGGCTCCGCGAGGCCGCCGGCGACCGCGAGCCGACCATCGCCGACCTGGCTCGCCTGTCCGCCAAGCTCCGCGCCCGGGTCGTCGGCACGCCGGAGCAGATCGCCGACGAGCTCGCCGACTGGCAGCGGGTGGGTGTCGATGGCGTCAACGTCATCAACTGGACGCTGCCCGGCTCGTACGAGGAGTTCGTCGACCACATCGCGCCGACCCTGCAGGCGCGCGGGCTGATGCAGTCCGAGTACCGCGAGGGCACCCTGCGCGAGAAGCTCTTCGGCCACGCGCAGCTGCCGGACTCGCACCCGGCCAGGCAGTGGCGCGGAGCGTTCACCGGCGGCGCGAGCGGCGTCGCGGACGCGGCACGTGCCGTGGAGGTGACCGCGTGACGGCGGCGACGACGACCGACGGGCGCAGGACGGGCCTCCCGGCCGACCGCCTGACCACCCTGCGGGCGCGCTTCGCACCGCTGTTCGCGACCATCCGCGACGGCGCGGTCGCGCGCGAGCTCGCATCCGGGACGCCGGGAGACCGGCCGCTACCGCACGACGAGGTCCGCGCGCTCGCCGACGCGGGGTTCGGGCGGCTGCGTGTGCCGGAGGACCGCGGCGGCTTCGGGGTGACCCTCGTCGAACTCGCGCACCTCGTGGCGGACCTGGCCGCCGCGGACTCGAACATCGCCCACCTGTGGCGCGGGCACTTCGGGTACACGGAGCTCGTGCTGCTGCGGCCGGACTCGGCCGGGCGGGACGAGTGGCTCCAGCGCATCGTCGACGGGGCGGTCATCGGGAACGCGACCTCGGAGCGGACCGGCACGACGCTCGCCGACATCTCGACGACGGTCACACCGGCTGGTGATTCCCTGCGTCTCGACGGGCGGAAGTTCTACTCGACCGGCACGCTCTACGCGGACTGGATCTACCTGGCGGCGGATCGCGACGGGGAGCGCGTGACGTTCGCCGTCGACGCCACCGCGCCGGGGGTCAGGAGCATCGACGACTGGGACGGTTTCGGGCAGCGGTTGACCGCGTCGGGCACCACCGTGTTCGACGGGGTGGCGGTCGACCCGTCGGTGGTGTCGGCGTACCGGGACGCTCCGCTGTCGCACATCCAGGCCGTCTACCAGCTGTACCTGCTGGCCGTCCTCGCCGGGATCGGGCAGGCGGTGTCCGACGACGCCGTGGCCTTCGTGCGACCACGGACCCGCACGTACATCCACGCCAACGCGGCCGTGCCGGGGGAGGACCCGCAGGTGCTCGAGGTGCTCGGGCGGCTGTCGGCCGGGGCGTTCACCGCCCGGTCACTCGTCGTCGCCGCCGCTGGGCTGCTCGACGGGGTCGTCGCGACGAACGAGCCCGGGGTCGGTGTCGACCGCGTGCTGCTCGACGCGGCCGAGAACGCCGTGTACCAGGCGCAGGTCGAGATCGGGCCGCGGGTGCTGCGGTCGGCGTCCGAGCTGTTCGAGGTCGGCGGGGCGTCCGCGGCCGACCGGACGCGTGCGCTGGACCGGCACTGGCGGAACGCGCGGGTGGTGGCGTCGCACAACCCGGCCGTCTACAAGGAACGGATGGTGGGGGAGTACGCGCTGCACGGGCGGGGGCCGGTGGGCGCGTGGGAGAAGTACCACGAGGTGGGGCCGACGCGGTTCTGAGGTGCGGTGCGGTGCGGTGCGGTGCGGTGCGCGGGCGAGTCGCTGGGCCGCTATGCCCAGCCGAGCTCGTGCAGCCGCTCGTCGTCGATGCCGTAGAAGTGTCCGATCTCGTGCACGAGGGTGGTGTGCACCTCGTCCTTGAGCTCCTCGACGGTGTCGCACTCGGCCAGGTGCTGCTTCCGGAACACCACGATGCGGTCAGGCAGTTCGCCGAAGCCGTACTGGCCGCGCTCGGTGGCCGCGATGCCGTCGTACACGCCGAAGAGCTCTTCGCCGTTCTCCGGTTCGTCCTCGACGACGAACACCACGTTGTCGAGCTCGTCGACCATCTCGTCAGGCAGCAGGTCGAGTTCGTCGGTCACGAGCTGCTCGAAGTCGTCGGCGGACATCTCCATCACGAGGGGATCGTCCCACACCGCGCTGACCACCCGCGGTACGACGAAGGCCCCGATCCAACGGACCGGGGCCTTCGTCTGTTCTTGAACACTGGGGTGAATAACGGGTCTCGAACCCGCGACCTCCTAGACCACAACCAGGCGCTCTACCAACTGAGCTATATCCACCATGTTCGAACCGGCGGACCGGCGCGACCACTCAATAGTAGTACATGCGGGACGGGGTGCGGACCACCCGTGTCGCTACTCGGCCGCGGGCTGCGCCAGCCGTGACTCCCACTTCGCCACGACGTCGGCCTGCACGGCACGCACGTCGTCCGTGCTCGGGCCGGGCTCGGCGACGAAGCCGGCGCGGCGGTAGTACTCGAGCTCCCGGATCGACTCGAGGATGTCCGCGAGCGCGCGGTGCCCGCCGTGCTTCTCCGGCGCGTTGAAGTACACGCGCGGGAACCAGCGGCGGCACAGCTCCTTGATGCTCGACACGTCGACGCTGCGGTAGTGCAGGTGCCCGTCGACCCGCGGCATGTACTTCGACAGGAACGCTCGGTCGGTGCCGATCGTGTTGCCGGCCAACGGCGCGGAGCCCTCAGTGGGGACGTGCTGGAGGATGTACTCGAGCACCTGGTACTCGGCGTCCGCCAGGCTGACGCCGTTCGGGATCTCGTCGATGAGCCCCGAGGTGACGTGCATGTTCGTCACGAACTCGTTCATGTTGTCGAGCGCCGACTGGTCCGGCTTGATGACGATGTCGAAGCCGGGGTGCACGGGCTCGAGGTCGAAGTCGGTGATGACCACGGCCACCTCGACGAGTTCGTCGACCTCGAGGTCGAGGCCGGTCATCTCGCAGTCGATCCAGACGAGGCGGTCATTCGCGGTTGCCATGTCCCCGATCCTATTCCCGCCCCGCGATCGTCCCGTACGTGCCGCCGCGCCAGCCCGTGCCGGCCCGACCGTGCCCGGCCGCGTCCGCTCGCGCCGGCCCGTCCCGCCCGTCCCGCGAGCGGGCGGAATACCGCGATCGCCCTGCGGACACACCCGGATGTTCCGCCCGTTCGTCCGGGACGCGAGCCGCATGCGGTGCAGGCGACCGCCGGGAGGCTCGTGGCGACCCCGACGGGCCGCCCCGCGCCTCCAGGCGGTCGCCACCCACCCCGCCTGCCGCACCGATCCGGCCCGGTCCCGCGTCGTCGACGCGAGCGGGCGAAATGGCGCGGTCACCCTTCGAACGGACCGCGGTATTCCGCCCGCTCGCCGACAGCGGCCGCGCCGCGCTCCCGGCTTCGCACGGCTGCGTGCTGCCGAGCGGGCGGAATGCCGCGGTCGTCCTGCTGGCGCACCCGGATGTTCCGCCCGCTCGTCCGCGACGCGAGCCGCGTGCATCGTGAAGCGATCGCCTGGAGGCCCGTGGCGACCCCGGCAGGCCGCCCCGCGCCTCCAGGCGGTCGCCCTCCACCCCGCCTGCCGCACGGTTCTCGCCAGCCCGCACGAGCGGGCGAAATGCCGGAGTTGCTCCGCGGTCGGGGCCGGGCATTTCGCCCGCTCGCGGGTGGGGCGTGGAACGAGGGGTGGGCGAGCGCCCGCGCGGAAGGGGGAAGGGGGAAGGGGGAAGGCCCCCGCACGCCGGCGGCTAGGCCATGTCGCCGGCGGTGATGGCCTCGGCCTCGACACGCTCCGGCTCGGGGCCGTCGTCGACGCGGCGCAGGACCCTGGTGGTGCAGAGGATCACGACGAAGGCGACCGCAACGGATGCACCCGCGAAGACGTAGGCGGCCGAGGGGGAGTACGCGTCGGCGAGCAGGGTCGCGACGGGCGGCGCGATGGCGCCACCGATGAACCGGACCGCGGAGTAGGCGCTCGAGGCGACCGAGCGGGGGAGGTCGGTGGCCTCCATGACGCACTCGGTGAGCACGGTGTTCAGGACACCGAGCACGAGGCCACCGATGACGACGCAGATGATCAGGCCGACCTGGGAGCGGACGACCAGGGCCGCGGCGAACAGGTCGAGGGCGAGCAGCGGCAGTGCGATCTTCAACACCGTCGTCCGCCGGAGACGGGCGGTGAGCATCGGGGCGACCCACACGGACGTGATGGCGAGACCGACACCCCAGCCGAAGAACGTGAAGCCGATGCCGAGCGCGCCGAAGCCGAGCGGGAACGGGGTGTACGCCAGCAGGACGAAGAAGCCGATGTTGTAGAACAGTGCGGTCGCGGCCAGGGCGGCGAGTGCCGGACGGGCCAGGGCGCGGAAGGGGGCGGAGAGCTTCGTCGGTGTGGGCTTCTCGAGGCTGCCGGTCTTCAGCAGGGCGACGATGGCGATGAACGCGACGGCCATCAGGGTCGTGACGCCGAAGAACGGGCCGCGCCAGCTCACCGAGCCGAGCAGGCCTCCCACGAGGGGCCCGACGGCGATGCCGAGGCCGAGTGCTGCCTCGTACAGGATGATGGCCGAGGCGGTGCCACCCGACGCTGCGCCGACGATGGTCGCGAGCGCGGTGGAGATGAAGAGCGCGTTGCCGAGGCCCCAGCCGGCGCGGAAGTCGATGATGCTCCACACGCTGTTCGACGTCGCGGCGAGCACCGAGAAGACCACGATCAGGGCGAGTCCGATGAGCAGGGTGCGCTTCGCGCCGATGCGGCTGGAGACCCAACTGGTGAAGAACATCGCGACACCGGTGACGGCGAGGTAGCTCGTGAAGAGCAACTCGGTCTGCGCCGGGGTCGCCTTGAGGGACGCCGCGATCGCCGGGAGGATCGGGTCGACGAGGCCGATGCCCATGAACGCGACGACGCAGGCGAAGGCGATCGCCCAGACCGCAGACGACTGCTTGAGGATGGAGCCGGACTGGCCGGCGGGTGCGTGGGCGTTCACGCGGGGATCTCCGTTCCGTTGGGGGTTGTCCGGGTGCGTTGGGCGATCAGGTTCGCCGCGTGGTGCAGGACGTCCCAGTCGTCGTCGGTCAGGTCGGCGAACAACGGACCGACCGTGCTGGTGAGGGTGGAGCGCCAGGAAGCGAGCCGCTCGCGTCCGGCCTCGGTGAGTTCGATGAGCTGCCCGCGGGAGTCGTCCGGGTCGACACTGCGGCTCACCAGGCCGTCGGCGAGCATGCCGGCGACGAGTCGGGTCATCGTGGGTTGCGCTACGCGGGAGGCGGTGGCGAGTTCGCCGAGTCGCAGGGGCTCGTCGGTCTCGAGGATGCCGAGCGTGCGCCAGACCGCCGCGGACGTGGTGTTACCCGTCGACTGGACCGCGCTGCGGATCAGGCGGTTGACGGAGACGAGGAGGGTCTCGATCGTCTGCTCACGCGGTGTTTCCATAGCTGAACTATATAGCCGTGCTATGAATAGCGCAACGCGGGCCGGACAGACTGCACCAGCCGCCGCCTGGTAGAAGGGAGGCATGAGCGACATCACCATCCACGAAGGCGACGAGTACACCGCGATCTTCCACGGCGGCCCCTTCGACGGCACGACCGACACCCGCACCGCCACGAGCGACGCGCTGGACGACGAGGTCACGGTGTTCGCCGACGTCGAGGGCCTGCAGACGGCCTTCACCTACCGCGCCACGAAGTCCCGCCAGGTCCTCGACCAGATCTCGGTCGAGTTCACCTACGAGCCCAGCGAGTCCGACCCGGTCGACGACCTGCAGGACCGCGGCGACCGCAGCGGCGAGTTCGACCGGGAGTAGAACCCGCTCCCGCCGCGTTGCAGGACCACATGCAGCTCGACCTCTGGACGTCCGCCTTCTGTGCGCCGTGTGCCGCCGCCCGCCGGGTGTCGGCCGAGGCCTCGGCGCTCGTCCCCGGGCTCACCGTGACCGAACGCGACGTGGCGGCACACCCCGACGACGCGGAAGACCTCGGTATCCGGTCCACGCCCACGATCATCGTGCGGCAGGACGACGGCACCGAGGTCTTCCGTTCACCCGGCGTCCCGACCCGCGACCAACTCCTGCTCGCGGTGGCCAGGGCGCTCTGAGCGAGCGTCCGCCGCAGCGGCAGCCGCGGGCCTCGCGGCCGTGCCTGCGGCGGCCCCCGGCGCAGGCACAGCGGCGCGAGTCCCCGCGCGCTGCGACGTCGGCGCCGCCACCACGACGGGTTCCGGCGGATCGACCAGCGCCCGCACGCGTCGTGCCAGACGCTTGGCGCCCCGGATCGGTGCCCCGATGCCCAGCGCCACCAACCCGAGCGGACTGCGATCGGCCGCGCCGAGGGCGTTCTTCCGCTCCCACGCACGGCGCAGCGGCCCACCGCGACTCCGCCGAGCCGGCGCCCGGTCCATCAAGTTCCCGGCGTCCCGTCGGGCCATGAGCTCCACCAGCCGGTGCTGCCAGTCGTCCTCCGAGGCCGGGTGGAAGTAGTTGTCCCGCATCCACTCCGGCCGGACGACGCCGAACCGTCCGTCGACCAGGTCGACGGCGTCACCCTCGAGGCCGCTCCCCACGAACACCTCGTTGATCAGGTGCCGCCCGATGCCGAAGTCGGTCAGCGTGAGCGCGGGGACGCCCCGGGCCGCAGCCTCGAGCACCGCGGTCGAGCTGATCGTCACGAGTGCCACCGCCCGGTCGAGGTGTTCGGCCATCGGCCCGCTCTCCACCACGAGGTTGGTCGGCGCGTCCGCGGGCACCAGGTCCGGGTACGGGTGCTCCTCGCGGTGCGTCTGGTGCTCGCCGGCCGCAGCGCGCGTCTTGATGACGACGCGCCACTCCGGGTGCGCCCGCGCCGTACCGACGAGCCACCGCACGACGAGGGCCCGGTCGGCCCGCTCGAACGGCACGCTCGGCTGCGCCGCGAAGACGACGGAGTCGCGGACGGTCGCGCCCGCCGAGCCGACACCGCCCGCGCCGCGTGCGAACGGCAGCGTGGCGAGTGCGAAGTGCGGCTCGACGCCGCCATCGCGAGCCATCTCCTCGTACGCGCGGACCTCACGGTGGCTGTGCAGCACGAACAGGTCGGCCCGGGCGCGGAAGAAGATGCCCTTCCACTTCGACGGGAACGAGATCCCCGGCAGCCCCGACACCAGTACCGGCCGATCCGGGATCCGCCGGTGCACCTCATCGATCACGAGTTCGGCGACCGGTCCGATCAACGACACCAGGACGGCGTCCGGCGGGTCCCGTCGGAGTTCCTCGACGACGGCGTCGACGTCCTTCGGAGCGGGTGGGTCGCGGTGCAGGTGGGCGAGCCGCCCGTCCAGCCCGCGGAACGCCGACCGCAGCTGCTCCGGACTCGCCGACCGCGGGGTCGCCACGGTGCGGAGCTCCAGATCCCAGTCCGCCGGGGCGCTCGACAGCAGGTGGGCGCCCCACTTGGCGAACGAGTCGGTGTCGACCAGGCCGACCACGCGTCGGACGCGTGGTGACGCGTCGGACGGGAGGCGCGCCTCCAGTCCGTCCGTCAACCCGCCGCCGTCACCCGGCCCGTCCAGGGCACCGGTCCCGTCGACCGGGCCGCTCAGGTGCGCTCCGCTCGGGTGCGCTCCGCTCACGTGCGCTCCGCTCACGTGCGCTCCGCTCCGCTCACGCGCGCTCCGCTCACGCGCCGACGCGACGCAGCTTCGCGAGCGGTGCCTGCTCGCCGGCGGTCGGATGGGGACTGCATCCGCTCACGCGCCGACGCGACGCAGCTTCGCGAGCGGTGCCTGCTCGCCGGGGAAGATCCTCTTGACGCCGTCGCCGAGCGCGGTCTCGATGATGCGGATGTCGCGGGCGAGCGTCTTCAGGCCGTGTGGTTCGAGCGACGCGGCGTGGTCGGAGCCCCACATCGTGCGGTCGAGCGTGATGTGCCGTTCGACGGCCGTGGCACCGAGAGCGACGGCGGCGATGGAGATCTGCAGGCCGGGCTCGTGGCCGGAGTAGCCGACGGGGACGCCCGCGTAGCGGTGGGCGAGGGTGTCGATCATGCGGAGGTTCGCCTCCTCGGCCGGCAGCGGGTAGGTCGATGTCGCGTGCATGAGGACGAGGCGGTCGGTGCCGAGGGCCTCGACGGCGGCGTCGATCTGCTCGAGCGTGGACATGCCGGTCGACAGGATGACGGGCTTGCCGGTCGCGGCGACGGCGGCGAGCATGCCGAGGTCGGTGACGGACGCCGAGGCGATCTTGTAGGCGACGACGTTGAGGTCCTCGAGGAAGTCGACGGACGGCTCGTCCCACGGCGACGCGAACCAGTCGAGGCCGCGGAGGGTCGCGTGGTCACCGATCTCGATGTACTGGTCGCGGTCGAACTCGACGCGGTAGCGGTACTCCAGGTAGGTCATGTCGCCCCACGGGGTGCTGCGCGGGGTGTTCTTCATGTGCTCCGGCGTGGAGATCGCGGGGGTGCGCTTCTGGAACTTCACGGCCTGCAGGCCCGCGTCGGCGGCGACGTCGATGAGCTGCTTCGCGATGTCGACGTCGCCGTTGTGGTTGAGGCCGATCTCGCCGATGAGGTACGCGGGGTGGCCCGCGCCGATCGTGGACGTACCGATGGTGACGGTCATGGTGCTCCGTTCGGTGCGGGCGTGGCCCGCGTCGGGGATGGGTCTCGGGTCGTCGTGGGTGCTGGTGCCGGCTTGCCGACGCGTGCGTCGGTCGGCGCGCCGGGCGCTTCGCCGGGCGCTTCGGCGAGGGCTTCGGCGAGGGCCAGGTCGGCCTCGTCGTCGATGTCGATCGCGCCGGCACCGACGACGACGGCCAACTCGACGCGGCCGTGGAACCGGTGTCGGTTCTCGAGGAACCCCGCCGTCCGCATCACGTAGAAGGCGCCGGTCTCGCGGTACTCGGGCTCGCGGTCCTGCCGACGGGGCCTGGTCGCCGCGTCGTGGTTCACCGCGATCGCCGTGCCGTCCGGGGCGGTCCGCCACAGGAACGCGTGTGACGGAGCGGCCGCGAACACCGCGTCGGCGTGCCCGTCGACCACGCGCGCGACGGCGGCGTCGAGGTCGGCCGGGTCGATGAACGGCGAGGTCGCCTGCAGGAAGACGAGGACCTCGGGCAGCGGGGTGCTCATCGCGTCGAGGACGTGCAGCAGAGCGGACTCCGATGACGCCTCGTCGCCGGCGAGCTCGGGCGGACGGCGGACCACGGCGGCACCGGCGGCGACCGCCTCGGCGGCGATGGCGTCGCCGTCGGTCGTGACGACCACCTGGTCGATGCGCGTGGCACGTCGTGCCGACTCGACCGCCCGACGGACCAGCGAACGACCCGCGATCGTGCGGAGGTTCTTGCCGGGGATCCCCTTCGACCCGGCACGTGCGGGCACGACGGCGAGGACGGAACCGGTGGTGCGCATGCTCCGGACGCTACGAAGCGTGGGTGTCCCGGAGGGGAACGGACGGCAGACGGCGGCCGACCGTTGGGCGACCGCCGGGTCCTGCCACGGCGACGCGACGGGAGGTACGTCGAGCGTCCGGTGGCCGCTCGCCGCTACAATCGACGCTGCTCGCCTCCGTAGCTCAGTGGATAGAGCAGGTGGTTTCTACCCACCGTGCCGCGGGTTCGATTCCTGCCGGGGGCGCCGAAGACGAACGGGGCCGCCATCCTCTCCGGATGGCGGCCCCGTTCTCGTCGTGGGGTGGTTACTCGTCGTCGTCCGCGGCGCGGCGTCGGAGTTCGGCGGCGCTGATCGGCTGCGTGTACGGCGCCTCGGAGGTCTCGTTCGCGTCGGTCGGCTCGGCGGGGGCCTGGTTGAGCCGCGTCGGGACGGACGTGGTGGTCGTCGCGCCCGGGGAGTCGACCCGCGGTGCCGATGCGGGCGGGACGTCGTTCGCGGGCTCCCGGTTGACGTGCGCGTCGGCTGCGGTGGGCGTCGCGACGGGGCGATCGGACGAGGACGGACGGTCGTTCCGCGGTCCGCGGTCGGTGTCACCGAAGGCGCGGGTGGCGCCGGCGTCGCCGGACGCGCGAGTGGCGCTCGCGTCGCCGAAGGCCCGCGTGGCGCTGTCGTCGCCCACGACCTCGGTGTCGTCCGTGCCGCGGCCCTGGACGGAGCGGGCGGGCGAGGTCGGGGTGCCGAGCGCCGGACGGACCGGGGGTGCAGCCTCGTCGTCGCCGTAGACGCGGGTGGTGTTGTCACCGAAGGAGCGCGTGGCGTTCGGGTCGGCGCTGCCGCGGTTCGGGTTCGTGCCCGCGCCACGGTTCACGGAGAACGACGGGGTCGTCCCGCCGGCAGCACCGGCTGACGCAGCACCGGCTGACGCAGCACCGGGTGCAGCAGCGGCCGGCGCCGGAGGAGTCGAGGGTGCGGACGCGGGGCGCTGGGCCGGACGCAGCGAGGTCGTCGTCGGGGTGGGACGCTCGGCGGGAGCAGTCGGCGCCGGTGTCGGCGTCTTTGCCTGCGCCTGCGCACGAGTGGGTTCGGCCTGGTCGGCGTTCCAGTCCTGCTGACGCTTGATCAGGTCGGCGTCGGGATCCGGGGACTCGAACTTCCAGCGCTCGAGGTCGGCCTTGAAGAGCTTGCGCGCACGGCTCGGTCGTGCCTGCCAGTCGAGCAGGCGGTCACGGAACTCGGCGAGGGACTGGTCTGCCTGGAAGCTGAACGTCGACGAGTTCTTCTTGATGTCGGCGATCTCGTGCTGGGCCCAGTTGGCGGCCAGCGGCGAACCCTGCACGGGGAGCAGGCGCAGCCGGATGTCGGCATCCTCGGCGAGGTGGTCCGCGTAGGCCCGCTCGTCGTGCCCGAGCGATCCCCACGCCGCTGCCTTGCGCGCAGCCGTCAGGATCGCCGCAACCGCCGCGTTCTTCGATTCCCGCTCCTGCAGCGCCACGACCCGCTTGGTCGCGCTGCGCCCGATGAGCGCTGCGATGACACCCGCCACGACGATGGCGACGAAGGGGATCACAGCGCCCGAGAGCACCCGCCACCCCGTGTCGGACGAAGTCCAGTCGGTCAGGTCGTTCCACCAGTCCATGCGCGCACCATACCCACGGAACGGTCAGGCGTCGGGGAGGCCGGGCGGCGTTCCGTGCATCCCGGTGCAGATGATTGCAATGTGGAACATCAAGACCAGCGCAGGGTGTCCACGGCGTCGTCGGCGGACCACACGCTCGGTAGCTCGACGAACCGGCGCTCGGTCGCGACGTACCGGCGGGCACGGTAGGCGGTGTCACCGGCGACGTCGATGCGGTCGACGTACCCGACGATCTCGCCGTTGGCCCGGGTGACCCTGCTCAGGTCGTCGCGGACGTCGAGGATGCGGTAGTCGCCCCGGGCGCGGGCCAGCGGGACGGTGCGGATCCGCAGGGCGGGTTCGGTCGTGGTCTGCATCGCTGGCCTCCTGGTCGGTGTGGTTCCGACGCTACGGGGGACCACCGACACGCCGAGGGGCGCCGTCCGACCTGGGGAACAGGGTCTCCGCGCACACTGTTGTGGAGGAACGAGGGGCTGCACCAGCGGCCCGCAGGGAGGTTGTGGCCATGACCACGTTCGTGCTCGCAGGTGGATGTTTCTGGTGTCTCGACGCCGTGTACCGCACACTCCAGGGTGTGCAGGACGTGGTGTCCGGCTACGTCGGCGGACAGGTCGAGGACCCCTCCTACGAACTGGTGTGCACCGGGACGACCGGGCACGCCGAGGCAGTCGCGGTGACGTTCGACGAGTCGGTGATCCCGGCCGACGTGATCCTGGACGTCTTCTTCACGCTGCACGACCCCCGGCAGCTGAACCGCCAGGGGGCCGATGTCGGCACGCAGTACCGCTCGGCGATGTTCCCGGCCGACGACGCGCAACGCGAGCTGTTCGAGCGCGCCATCGAGCGGGCGTCGGAGATCTGGGACGGCGGCATCGTCACCACGATCGAGCCGCTCTCGACGTTCTACACGGCCGAGGAGTACCACCAGGACTTCTTCGCGAAGAACCCCGGGCAGGGCTACTGCCTCGCAGTCGCGCTGCCCAAGGTGAACAACGTCCGGAAGGCCTACAGTCAGTACATCCTGGCGTCCTGACCCCGGGGCGGCAGGGCCACGAGGAGGTGGTTCGAACATGACGGACAACACGGGAACCTGGGTCGCGATCGGTCCGGCCGGGGCGGTGGGCAGCATCCACCGCGCGGCGGACGGGTTCCAGGTCGAGCTCTACGGACGACGACGGGCGGGCGGGCCGTACCCGTCCCTCGAATCGGCGAAGGGCGCGGTCCACGCGGCGCTCGGACCGTTGGCCGCCCGGCCCGAGTTCCGAGCGCACTGACCGGGTCCGGACAGGAGGCCCGGGGGACTCCTCCTCCACAGGTCGCCTGATCGGGTCCACCCGCCACAGATCGAGCCCGGGGCCGCTGACGTGGCCCCGGGCTCCGTGACGATCGACGCATGAACGACATCATCACCGTCTGCGGAATCGTCGCCACCGAGCCCCGGCACCTCGTCACCGAGACCGGCATCGCCATCACGAGTCTCCGACTCGCGTCACCCTCACGCCGCTGGGACCGGGCCAGCGCCGCCTGGGTCAACGGCGCGACCAACTGGTACACCGTCACGGCGTTCCGGTCGCTCGCGTCGAACGTGTACAAGTCCCTGAAGAAGGGCGACCGGATCGTCGTCGCCGGCCGGGTCCGCATCCGCACGTGGGAACGGGACGGTCGCGGCGGGACCTCGGTCGAGATCGACGCCGACGGCATCGGCCACGACCTGGCGTGGGGGATCAGCAACTGGCTGCGGGTGCCGCGGCAGGTCGGTGACGGTGCCTCGGGGCAGGGTGGCCTGCGCGGTGTGGACCCCCGCACCGGCGAGGTCCGCGACCCGGCGGGGCACGGCGCCGGGCACGGGTCCGACCACGGCGCGGAGCCGGACGGTTCGCACGACCACGCACCGGCGACCGAGCACGGTCCGGACGGCGTCGGCGTCGGCGTCGGCGTCGGTGACGTCGACGGGCTGCACGGCGCGCCGGCCCTCGGTGACGGCGAGGAGCCGGCGGGGCCGTCCGAGCACGTCCTCGAACAGGACGCCGCCCCCTGGGACCCTTCGCCGCCCCTCGAGGACCACGCACCCGACGCCGAAGCGGCCTGATCCGCCCGCCGACCGGAGTCGGGGTGCGGGTCAGGCCGCAGGGTGTGCAGACGGTTCACCGCGTCGCGTCGGTCACCACTTCTGGGCGATCATCGCGATGCCGGAGACCTGGGTGGTGTCCCAGTTGCCGCCGCGGGGCAGACCGGTCACACGGCCGTCGATCTTGAAGCTGGCGCCCTGCACCCGCGGGCTGTTCGTCTGCTTCGCCTTCAGCCCGTGGAACGAGAAACTCGTGTCCCACTTGCCGTTCAGGCCGGTGTTCGACTTGCGGTCACCCACCGTGATTCGGGTGTTCTGCACCGTGGAGTGCACGACGTCACCGTTCAGGCGTGCGTTGGCCTCGGCGTTGAAGAACAGGCGGCCGTCGAGGTTGAGCTTGAGGGTTCCGATCGTCTTGTGGTTCACGATCATCGTCGCGACGTCGTTCTTGTACCAGCGCATGCCGATGGGCGTGAGCTTGTTGGTGGCCGGACCGAGGTAGCCGTAGGTGAACTTGCCGTTCTGCACGCGCTCCCAGATGTAGCGCGGCTTGCCCTTGCTCTCGGGGGAGCCCTTGTCCGACTGGATCCCGAAGGCGTACGCGTTGTTGTGGGCGTCGTGCACGTTGATGTACGACGAGTAGCCGGTCCCCGTGCCGTTGGCGCTGATGCTCGCCGTGTACAGCAGGTACGGGCTGCCCTTCGGCACGGCACCGGCGGCGGACGCCGGCGACACCGGGGCGATGAGTGCGACGGTGAGTGCGATCGCTCCGACGAAGGGGAGCGCGAGGCGGCGGAGCCGCGACGGGGTCGTGGTCGTGTGCGTGGTCATGGTCCTCGTCCTGTCCGTGGTCCTGATCCTGGTCCTCGTCGTGGTGGGCGACGGGCCCGAGGTAGCGGGGTGAGCCAAAGCTACGTCGTCGTTGCCGCGAACAACAGGCCTGTTCGTACAGGTGCGGGAAGCGGCGATCCGGCGTCGGGCGAGCGGTGCTCCGGTGGTGTCACTACACTTGGGGCCGATATGGCTGAGTACATCTACCAGATGGTCCGCGCCCGCAAGGCGGTCGGCGACAAGCTGATCCTCGACGACGTCACGATGTCGTTCCTCCCCGGTGCCAAGATCGGCGTCGTCGGACCGAACGGTGCTGGTAAGTCGACGATCCTGAAGATCATGGCGGGTCTCGACCAGCCGTCCAACGGCGAGGCGAAGCTCACGCCGGGCTTCAGCGTCGGCATCCTCATGCAGGAGCCGGAGCTCGACGAGAGCAAGACCGTGCTCGAGAACGTGCAGGAAGGCGTGGGCGAGATCCACGGCAAGCTCGCACGCTTCAACGAGATCTCGGCGCTCATGGCCGAGCCGGACGCCGACTTCGACGCGCTCCTGGCCGAGATGGGCACGCTGCAGGAGGACATCGACGCCGCCGACGCGTGGGACCTCGACTCCCAGCTCGAGCAGGCCATGGCCGCGCTGCAGTGCCCCCCGGGGGACGAACTCGTCACCCACCTGTCCGGAGGTGAGAAGCGCCGCGTCGCGCTCTGCAAGCTGCTGCTCCAGAAGCCCGACCTGCTCCTCCTCGACGAGCCGACCAACCACCTCGACGCCGAGAGCGTGCTCTGGCTCGAGCAGCACCTGCAGCAGTACCACGGTGCTGTCCTCGCCGTGACCCACGACCGGTACTTCCTGGACCACGTCGCCCAGTGGATCGCCGAGGTCGACCGTGGCCGCCTGTACCCGTACGAGGGCAACTACTCGACCTACCTCGAGAAGAAGCGTGCTCGCCTCGAGGTCCAGGGCAAGAAGGACGCCAAGCTGGCGAAGCGCCTGTCCTCGGAGCTCGACTGGGTCCGGAGCAACACCAAGGGCCGTCAGGCGAAGTCGAAGGCCCGTCTCGCCCGGTACGAGGAGATGGTCACCGAGGCCGAGCGCACGCGCAAGCTCGACTTCGAGGAGATCGTGATCCCGGTCGGCCCGCGTCTGGGCTCGCAGGTCATCGACGCGGAGCACCTGCGCAAGCAGTTCGGTGAGCGCGTCATCATCGGCGACCTGTCGTTCACGCTGCCCCGCAACGGCATCGTCGGTGTCATCGGCCCGAACGGTGTCGGCAAGACCACGCTCTTCAAGACGATCGTCGGCCTCGAGCCCCTCGACGGCGGCACGCTGAAGATCGGCGACACCGTCCAGATCTCCTACGTCGACCAGACCCGTGGCGGCATCGACCCGAACAAGAACCTGTGGGAGGTCGTGTCCGACGGGCTCGACTACATCCAGGTCGGCAAGACCGAGATCCCGTCTCGCGCCTACGTGTCGCAGTTCGGCTTCAAGGGCCCGGACCAGCAGAAGCGCGCCGGCATCCTGTCCGGTGGTGAGCGCAACCGTCTGAACCTGGCGCTGACGCTCAAGCAGGGCGGCAACCTGCTGCTCCTCGACGAGCCGACCAACGACCTGGACGTCGAGACGCTCGGCAGCCTCGAGAACGCCCTGCTCGAGTACCCCGGTTGCGCCGTGGTCATCACCCACGACCGGTGGTTCCTCGACCGCATCGCCACGCACATCCTGGCGTGGGAGGGCCTCAACGAGGACGGCACGCCGAACTGGTACTGGTTCGAGGGCAACTTCGAGGCGTACGAGGAGAACAAGATCGAGCGCCTCGGCGCCGACGCCGCGAAGCCGGGGCGCGCGACGTACCGCAAGCTCACCCGCGACTGACCCGCGTGGCGAGACTGCACGCTCCCATCCGCATGCGGTGGAGCGACATCGACGCCTACGGTCACGTCAACAACTCCGCGATGCTGCGCCTCCTCGAGGAGGCGCGCATCGTGGGGTTCTGGGGTGCCGACCCCGGCGAGGACCCCGACGGCGACCTGCCCGAGCCGATCATCGACGGTCGGCCCGGTTCCGGCACCATGACGGTGATCGCCGGCCAGCGCCTCGAGTACCTGGAATCGATCCCGTACCTCCGTCAGCCGCTGGACATCCAGATGTGGATCGGGCGGCTCGGGGGTGCGAGCATCGACGTCTCGTACGAGGTCTGGTCGCCGGTGGGACAGCACCCCGCCGTGCTGTACACCCGGGCGACGACGGCACTCGTGATGGTCGACGCGGCGACGAGCCGTCCTCGTCGGCTGACCGACACCGAGCGTGCCGCGTGCGAGCGCTACCTCGAGGAACCGGTGCAGTTCAGCCGGCCGTAGGCACCCGCATCATGCCCTCCTGGGCGACGGTGGCCAGCAGCGTGCCGTCACGGGAGAACATCCGCCCGAACGCGAGTCCCCGTCCGCCCTGTGCGCTCGGGGACTCCTGCGTGTACAGGATCCACTCGTCCGCGCGACCGTCGCGGTGCCACCACATGGCGTGGTCGAGGCTCGCGCTCTTGACCCCCGGGGTGCCCCAGGCGACGCCGTGCCGCCGCATGATCGGCTCGAGGATCGACAGGTCGCTCGCGTACCCGAGCACGGCTCGGTGGAGCGCCGGGTCCTCGGGCAGGTCGCCCTGCACCCGGAACCAGACCGCCTGGTGCGGCACGTGTTCGCCCTGCACGTCGACGAACACCGGGCCCTCGACGTGTCGCAGGTCGATGGACCGCGCGGCCCAGGCACGTGCGACCGGGTGGTCGATCGCGGACAGGATCGACGCGGCCGACGGCAGGGACTCGGGGTCCGGGGTGTCCACCGGGTACGGGTCCTGGTGCTCGATGCCGGTGTCCGGCACCTGGAACGACGCGATCATCGAGAAGATCGGGACACCGCGCTGGTACGCCTGCACGCGACGGGCCGCGAACGACCGGCCGTCGTGGATGCGCTCCACGCCGAAGGTGATCGGCACGTCGATGTCGCCGGGCCGCAGGAAGTAGCCGTGCATCGAGTGGACGTCGCGTCCCTCGATCGTGCGCTGCGCGGCAACGATGCACTGCGCCAACACCTGGCCGCCGAACACCCGTCCACCGGGTGACCAGTGGCTGGCGCCCGTCAGGATCGTCTCGCCCGTGCTCGCGCCGGTGTCCTCGAGTCGCAGGGTCCGCAGGAAGTCGGGTTCGCCGTTCACGCTGTGCAGTCTACGAACGGCTGCCCGCCGCCGTCGCAGGTCGCCGCGCCCAGGCTGCGCGGTCCCGATGGCCGGTAGGATCGGGCACGACATGGGCAACTCGTTCACGCTTCCCGACGCCGCCTCACTCGGTGACCTCCGCACGTACCTCGGACGTGCCGCTCGGATCGAGGACGGCTCGGTCCGGCTCATCGCCGATTCCGGCGTCCTGGCCGTCTACACGGCGATCCTCTACCCGCTCGGGCTGCTCGACGAACTGCCGACGGTGCTCGGGCTGCGCACGTTCTCGCTCACCGAGCCCGCGTCGATCGACACCGTGGTCCCGCTGCAGTCGCTCCTCGAGCGCCTCCGCCTGCTGGCCGAGGCACAGGACGCCGAACACGCCGAGGGCGCCGACCCGACGCGGGCCACCCCGATCGAGGTCGAGCTGCCGCACGAGGTGCACACCGTGACGTGGGCGGCCATCTCCCCGCCCCGCGGCGGCTGGGTCCCGCTGCCGGACGTCTCACCGGAACTCCTCCGCCGGGCCACCCGTGACGGCATCGCCGAGGTCGCCGACGCCGTGCCGTCCAACGCGGGCGAGGCCATCGTCCGGCGGATCCGTGCCGAGGTCTGGGGCCGACCGGTCCCCGGCGTCGAGCACCTGCCCGCAGGTGCGGGTTTCGCGGGCGAGAGTCTCGGGTTCCTCGGGCACGACCCGGTCCGCCTGTTCGAGACGGGCCCGTGGAGCCGACTCACGACCTCGCGCGGCCACGTGCTCGTGAAGCGCCGCGCCTGGACCCTGAGCTCGTAGCGACGACGACGGCTGCGGCGACGACGACGCCGACCGCGACGCCGCCCGGTCGCCGTGGTTGGCTGGCGGCATGCACGTCTTCCTCACCGGTGCGTCCGGCTACATCGGATCCTCCGTCCTCCGCTCCCTCGTGGCCCACGGCGACGAGGTCACCGCGCTCGTCCGCTCCGACGAGAAGGCCAAGCAGGTCCGTGACGCCGGTGGCCGGGCCCTGGTCGGCGACGTCACCGACACCGACGTCGTCGAACGCCTGCTGCACGAGAGCGACGGCGTGGTCCACACGGCATCGGCGCCGGGCGTCGACCCGGACTTCATCCGCACCGCGATCGGTGCCCTGGCTGGCACACCGAAGCCGTTCGTGCACACCGGCGGGATCTTCACCTTCGGCGACTCGACGGACATCTCCGAGCAGTCGCCGATCGACCCGCCGGCCTTGACAGCCTGGCGCGGGCCGAACGAGGCCCTGCTGCGGGGGAGCGACGTGCGGAGCACCATCGTCGCCCCTGGCATCGTCTACGGGCGCGGCGCCGGCATCCCGGCGATGTTCGTCAGCGACGGCGAGCAGCCGGTGCGGCTGGTGGGCGACGGCTCGCAGCGGTGGACGACGGTGCACGTCGACGACCTCGGCGAGCTCTACGTCCTCGCGCTGCACCGCGGCCAGGCCGACGGGTACATCGTCGCCGCGACCGGCGACAACCCGACCGTCCGCCAGATCGCCGAGGCCGGGGCCCACGGTGCACCGGTCGTCGCCGAGAGCGTCGACGCGAGCCGCGAACGGCTCGGGCGGGACTTCGCCGACGCCCTGCTGCTGCACCAGGAGGCGTCCGGCGCACACGCCCGGTCAGCCTTCGGCTGGCGGCCGTCACGGCCGTCCCTGGTCGAGGACCTCGCCTCTGGCTCGTCCGTGCGCTGAGACGCGCCGCCAGAAGACGCCGGCGTCCCGGGGCACGAGGACGCGGGGACCGGCGGATGGGAGGCCCGTGGCGGCGCCGCCACGGGCCTCCCGTCCGCCACGTGCGGGGTCCACCGCGCCGGCGACGCGCCCGGAGCGCGTCAGTCGAAGGTGTTCGTCATCGCGTGGGCAGCGCGGTCGAGGTAGCCCCAGAGCTCGGCTTCGTCGAGGGGAGGGAGCTCGAGCGACTCGACCGCCTCGTGCATGTGGTGGAGCCAGCGTTCCCGGGCCTCGGACGTGATGCGGAACGGGTTGTGCCGCATCCGCAGGCGAGGGTGGCCGCGCTGCTCGCTGTAGGTGCCGGGGCCGCCCCAGTACTGCTGCAGGAAGGCGGAGAGGCGCCAGATCGCACCCTCGAGGTCGTCCGCCGGGTACATCGGCCAGATGACCTCGTCCTGCTGCACGCCCTCGTAGAAGCGCCGGACGAGCCGGTCGAAGGTCGGAGCGCCACCGATCCGCTCGTACAGCGACCCCGTGGCCGAGGCGCCGTGCTCCCCGACGCGCAGGGTGATCGGCTGCGCCGGGACGCCGACCGAGCCGGGCATGCCGGGGGCGCCGGGCATGCCGAGCGAGCCGCGTGCTCCGGGCCCGCCCGTGCCGCTCGGGGGTGTGGGGTCGGTCATCGGGGGTCCTTCCCGCTGTCGGGGTCGTCGGTGCGGATCGGCTGCCCGAGGATGTTGCGCTTGGTGCGCCGGGGCTTCGTGGGTGCCGGTGTCGGCTGGGTGCGGACGGTGCGCAGGCCGTTGATCGAGGTGGCGTTCTCCCAGCCCTCGGGCATGATCATCGCCATCGCCGGCAGGGTGATGCCGAGTTCGTCGACGGCGTGCTTCAGGCGGGTGCGGAGTTCCCGACCGACCACGTCGAGCTCCGATGCGCGGGTCTTCACGACCAGGCGGAAGACCATGCCGGCGTCGGTGATCGACTGCAGGCCCCAGATCTCCGGCTTCTCGACGATCCGCTGCCGCCAGCGGGACTCCTGCGACATCGTGACGGCCGCCTTGAGCAGGGCGTCCTGCACGGCGTCGATGTCGGTGTCGTAGGGGACGGTGATGTCGACGAGCACGCGCGACCAGCCCTGCGACAGGTTGCCGACACGCAGGATCTGGCCGTTCGGCACGAACCACAGGATCCCGTTCACGTCGCGGATCTGCATGACGCGCAGCCCCACGTTCTCGACGACACCGGTGGCCTGCCCGGTGTCGACGACGTCACCGACGCCGGCCTGGTCCTCGAGGATCATGAAGACGCCGGACAGCAGGTCCTTCACGATGGACTGGGCGCCGACGGCGAGACCGGCGGCGACGAGGGACGCACCGCCGACGATGCCGACCGCGGCGTTCGGGATCGCGACCGGGATGATGATCGCCAACGCGATGACGACGACGATGACCGTCGCCAGGTTCTCGAGCACACTGCCGAGCGTCCGGGTCCGCTGCACGACCCGGGCGGTCTGCACGGGCGAGGCGATGAGGGCCTGTGTGTCCTCAGCACCCTGCCGCTTCTTGACGCCGTTCACGACCCGGTCGACGACCTGCTTGATCATGCGCCGCAGGAACACGCGCACGAGGATCGCCGCGAGGATCGTGATGACGATCGTGATCGGGATGTGCCACGCATCGACGAACTGGGTGAAGGTGTTGGAGGCCCACTTCGGGACGTCGGTGGAGTCTGCAGCCAAGTTCATATCCGGTCGATGCTAAGCGGCGGGGCCTCGGCGTCCCTGGAGGAACACCAAGACCCCGCCGGATCAGAGCAGGGGTCAGGCGTCGGCGGCCTGGACCCGGAGCGCGCGCTCGGTGCCCGCGAGGCTCTCGGACACGATGCGGCGCAGCGCCGGCGTCTCCGGGTGCTCCTCGAGCCACGCGGCGGCGGCGTCACGGAGCTCGGCCGACGCGAGCGGCGCCGGGTAGAGGCCCGAGACGATGGTGTCCGCCATGTGGTAGCTGCGCTCGGCCCAGATGCGGGTGAGCACCTCGAAGTACTTCGGCACGAGGCCCTCCAGCAGCACCGGGCTGTTGACGTGCTGGAACCCGACCGTGGTCTGGCGCACGATGGCGTTCGGCAGCTCGGACGAGTCGACCAGCGACGAGAACGCTGCCAGCTTGCCCTCGGCCGTGGGGATCGTCGCCCGTGCGCGGGCTGCGGCCTGCTCACCCGACGCGGTCTTGTCCGCGGCGAGCTCGGCGTCGATCTCGGCGTTGTCCGCAGCGCCCGTGAGCACGAGGCCCTCGAGCAGCTCCCAGCGCAGGTCGGTGTCGATCTCGAGGCCCTGCAGCGTGACCGATCCGTCCCGGAGACCCTGCAGGGTCGCGACGTGCTCGGGCGTGGAGGGGATCTGCGCGAAGAACTTCACGAACTGGAACTGCGCGTCCGAACCGGCCTCGGCCGAGGACGCGAGCTGCCAGAGCGTGTCGCCGACGGTGCGGACCGTGGCCTCGACCGAGCCCGGTGCCACGTAGTTGCGTGCGGTGAGCAGCAGCTGCGAGAGCGTCGTGCGGATGGTCGTCGACTCGGTCTCGGTCGCGATGTTGCCGAGCACGAGGCGCACGTAGTCGCTGGCCGGGGACTCGGCGTCGCGCGTGGCGTCCCACACGGAACCCCAGACGATCGAGCGGGCGAGCGGGTTCGCGATCGACGCGAGGTGCTCGATCGCGGTGCGCCGCGAGTGCTCGTCGAGACGGATCTTGGCGTAGGCCAGGTCGTCGTCGTTCAGCAGCACGAGGTCGCCGCGCTGGACGCCGACGAGCTCGGGCACCTCGGTGCGGGCGCCGTCGACGTCGATCTCGACGCGGTGGACCCGCTCGAGCTTGCCGCCGGCGGAGGCAGTGTCGGCGCCGAACGGCGCGGACTCGTCGTTCCGGAAGGCGTACACGCCGATCGCCAGACGGTGCGGGCGCAGCGTCGGGTGGTCGGCGGGGGCTTCCTGCAGGACGGTGAACGACGTGATGACGCCGGACTCGTCGGTCTCGATCTCGGGCCGCAGGGTGTTGACGCCCGCGGTCTCGAGCCAGAGCTTCGACCACTCGGTCAGCTCACGGCCGCTCGTCGCCTCGAGCTCGACGAGCAGGTCGCGGAGCTCGGTGTTCGAGTGGTGGTGCTTCTTGAAGTAGGCGGAGACACCGGCGAAGAACGCGTCGATGCCCACCCATGCGACGAGCTGCTTGAGGACCGAGCCGCCCTTCGCGTAGGTGATGCCGTCGAAGTTGACCTGGACGTCCTCGAGGTCGTTGATCGTCGCGACGATCGGGTGCGTCGAGGGGAGCTGGTCCTGGCGGTAGGCCCAGGACTTCTCCATCGCCTGGAACGTGGTCCAGGCCTCGGTCCACTCGGTGGCCTCGGCCGTGGCGATCGTGGAGGCCCACTCGGCGAAGGACTCGTTGAGCCACAGGTCGTTCCACCACTTCATGGTGACCAGGTCGCCGAACCACATGTGGGCGAGCTCGTGCAGGATCGTGACGACCCGGCGCTCCTTGATGGCGTCGGTGACCTTCGACCGGAACACGTAGGTCTCGGTGAACGTGACCGCGCCGGCGTTCTCCATCGCACCGGCGTTGAACTCCGGCACGAACAGCTGGTCGTACTTGTCGAAGGGGTAGGCGACGTCGAACTTTTCCTCGAAGTACGCGAAGCCCTTCTTCGTGATGTCGAACACGTACTCGGGGTCGAGGTAGGAGGCGAGCGACTTGCGCGCGAACACACCGAGCGGGATCGTCCGGCCGTCGCGGCTGGTCAGCTCGTCGCGCACGACCTCGTACGGGCCGGCGACGAGCGCGGTGATGTAGCTCGAGATGCGCGCGGTGGGCGGGAAGGCCCAGGTCGCGACGTCTCCGTCGACGTGCGGCTCCGGCGTGGGGGAGTTCGAGACGACCTGCCACCGCGACGGCGCCGTCACGGTGAAGGAGAACTCGGCCTTCAGGTCGGGCTGCTCGAACACCGCGAACATCCGGCGGGAGTCCGGGACCTCGAACTGGGAGTACAGGTACACCTCGTCGTCCACCGGGTCGACGAAGCGGTGCAGGCCTTCACCGGTGTTCGTGTAGAGCGCGTCGCTGACGACCACGAGCTCGTTCTGCTCCTGCAGGTCGTCGAGCCGGATGCGCACGCCGTCGTTCACCGCGGCGACGTCGAGCGCCGTGCCGTTCAGCGTGATCGAGTGCACGGTCTTCGTGATGGCGTCGATGAAGGTCGATGCGCCGGCGGTGGCGGTGAAGCGCACCCGCGTGGTGCTGCCGAAGCTGTCGGCGCCGCGGGTCAGGTCGAGCTCGACGTCGTACGTCTGCACGGCGACGACGGCCGCGCGCTCCTGGGCTTCGATTCGGGTGAGGTTCTCTCCGGGCACGCAACGCTCCATCTTCGCTGGGGACGCGGACGATCGGTGTCCGCGTGCGGGGCCCCGGACGGCGTCGTGCGCCGGCGGGACGATGGGTTCCAGCCTAGCGACGCCGCGTACCCTCGGATCGTGACCGAGACGACTGTGGACAACCCGACCGACCCCACCACCGAGCGCACCGCCGTGGAGTTCTGGTTCGACCCGAACTGCCCCTGGGCCTGGATGACGAGCCGCTGGGTGGGTGAGGTAGCCGAGCACCGCGACCTCGACGTGACCTGGAACGTGATGAGCCTGTTCGTCCTCAACGAGGACCAGGACGTGCCGGAGAGCTACAAGGAGCGCCTGCACGCCGGTCAGGTCTACCCGCGCATCGTCACGGCGGCGCGGCTCCGGCTCGGGCAGGACGTCGTGAAGCCGCTCTACGACGCGCTCGGCGAGCACATCCACCACCGCCAGGAGTCCGACCCGGAGCAGGTCGTCCCCGCCGTGCTCGCGGAGCTCGGCCTCGACGCCGACCTGCTCGAGGACGCCTGGACGGACGAGGTCGACGCCGCCGTGCGCGCCAGCCACCAGGACGGCATCGACCGCGTCGGACAGGACGTCGGGACGCCGGTCATCGCCGTCGAGGGCACCGCGTTCTTCGGACCGGTCATCTCCCCGGCGCCCAAGGGCCAGGAGGCGCTCGACCTGTGGGACGGCGTCGTCGCCGTCGCGAAGTACCCCGGTTTCTTCGAGCTCAAGCGCTCGCGCACCGTCGGCCCGGTCTTCGACACCACCGACTGACGCTCCGGAACCGGGTTCCGTTCGTCGACGGGCGGCCGGGAGGCCCGTGGTGCGCCCGCCCCGCCCGTCGCGTCAGACGAGCGGCAGGCGCATGAGCGTCAGGTCGAGCCAGCGGTCGAACTTGCGTCCGACCTCGGGCACGACCGCGACCGTGGTGAACCCCAGGCGCTCGTGCAGGGCGATCGACCCCGTGTTGGTGCTGCAGATCCCGGCCATCATGACGTGTCGCCCCTCGGTGGTGGCGCGCGCGACCAACTCGGCCATCAGAGTGGTCGCGATGCCCCGGCCGCGGAACGCCTCGACCACGTAGACGCTGTGCTCGACGGTCAGCCGGTACCCCTGGTGCGGCCGCCACTGGGAGTACGTGGCGTAGCCGGCCACGACGCCGTCGACCTCGGCCACGACCACCGGGTACCCGCCGCCCTGCCGCTCGGCGAGCCACCCGTCGAAGTACGCACGCGGGTGCGGGGTGTCCTGCCAGATGGCGGTGGAGTGCAGCACGGCATCGACGTGCAGGGCGTGCACGACGTCGAGGTCGCTCGGGGAGCAGTCGCGGATCACGACCCCGTTCGTCGCATATGCTGTCGTCATGTCTCACATCGTAGACGATCAGCACACCGATCCCGCAACCGGCGCCGACGACACCTCGGTCGCCGAGCAGCGGGCGCTCGGTGAACGCCTCCAGCGCCTCCGCACCGAGCGCAGGTGGAGCCTCACCGAGCTCGCCGAGGAGTCCGGCGTCTCCCGCGCCATGATCAACCGCGTCGAACGCGGGGTCTCCAGCCCCACCGCGACGATCCTCGGTCGCCTGTCCGGTGCCTTCGGCCTGACGATCTCGCAGCTCCTCGACGATGCCCTGGAGCACGAGGTGCCCAGGGTGACGGACCCCGACGAGGCGCGCGGGGTCCAGCGCGGCGCGACCGCCGATTCCTGGACCGATCCCGACACCGGGTACCGCCGCCGTCCGGTCTCGAGCGCGGCGTTCCCCGCTGACGTCACCGAGGTGCGCCTCCCGGCCGGCCGCGAAGTGGCCTACCCGGCGTCCGCCTACGCGTTCCTGCGGCACTGCATCTGGGTCGTCGACGGCGTGCTCGAGGTCGCCGTCGGCGGCGAGCCGACGCGTCTGGCGGCGGGAGACCGGATCGAGCTCGGCGACCCCGCCGACGTCGTCTACCGCAACCCGGGCGAGGACCCCACCCGGTACCTCGTCGTGGTGGTCCGCGCGCCGTAGTCCGTGGTGGTCCGGGCCCCGGAGCCGCGGGAATAGGATCGGTTCCATGCGCATCCACCTCGGAACGGACCACGCCGGCCTCGAGTTCAACAAGACCCTCGCAACCCACCTGACCGAAGCCGGGCACGAGGTGGTGGACCACGGTCCGACCGAGTACGACGCGCTCGACGACTACCCCTCGTTCTGCATCAACGCCGCGCACGCCGTGGTGCGGGACCAGCGCGCCGGTGTCCAGGCCCTCGGTGTCGTCTTCGGCGGTTCCGGCAACGGCGAGCAGATCGCCGCCAACAAGGTCGAGGGCATCCGTGCCGCGCTCGTCTGGAACGAGTCGACCGCGCTGCTCGCCCGGCAGCACAACGACGCCAACGTCATCTCCATCGGCGCGCGCCAGCACACCGAGGACGAGGCGATCCGGTTCGTCGACCTGTTCATCGCCGAGCCGTTCTCCGGCGAGGAGCGCCACGCCCGCCGCATCGCGCAGCTCGCCGAGTACGAGACCACCGGGCTGATCGCCGGCCGCCAGATCGACGCGTAGTCCGGCTCGTCAGGGGTACCGGGTAGAACGGTAGCCATGCCCGAGGGTCACTCCGTCCACCGCATCGCCAACCAGTTCACCCGGCACTTCGTCGGCAAGCGCTGCGAGGTGTCGAGCCCCCAGGGTCGCTTCGCCGCCGGGGCCGCGCAGCTCGACGGCAAGCGCATGATCGCCGCGCGTGCCGTCGCGAAGCAGATGTTCCTGGAGTTCGAGGGCGACCTGTTCCTCCGCGTCCACCTCGGGCTGTACGGAGCGTGGGACTTCGCCGGCGTGATCTCCACGGCCGAGGCGCTGTCGGACGACGACGACCGCGAGGAGTCGCTCAGCTCGATCGGCGCACCGCGGCTCGCCCGGTACCGGATGGCCGAGCAGGAGAAGGCGGAGGACCCGATCGAGTCCTTCCCGCCGGACCCGGTGGGCCAGGTCCGGGTGCGGATCCTCACCGAGGACACCGTCGCCGACCTGCGCGGCCCGACCGCGTGCGTCGTGGAGACCCCGGCCGAGGTGCAGCGCGCGCTCGACAAGCTCGGCCCCGACCCGATGAACGACGACGGGCCCGAGGCCGAGAAGACCTTCGTGGACAACGTCCGCCGTCGGAACGTCGCCATCGGGCAGCTGCTCATGGACCAGTCCGTCGTGGCCGGCATCGGCAACATCTACCGCGCCGAGCTGCTGTTTCGGCAGCGCATCGACCCGTACAAGCCGGGCAAGAAGATCACCGTCAAGCAGGCGAAGGCGCTCTGGGCCGACTGGTCGAAGCTGCTGCACGACGGCGTCCGCGACGGCCTGATGATGACGATGGACGACCTGTCCGAGGCCGACCACAAGAAGGCCCTGCGCTCCCGTAAGGACCGCCACTGGGTCTACCACCGCCAGGGCGAGCCGTGCCGGGTGTGCGGCACCGAGATCCGGATGGCCGACATGGCCGGCCGGAAGCTCTACTGGTGCCCGAAGGACCAGAAGTAACCCACGGGCGCGGGCACACCCGTCCGCTCACAGCTCCCGGTACGTGAAGCGTCCCGCGACGGCCGTCCCGAGCACCTGCGTCCCACGGAGTGCGGCGGACGAGGACGCGGCGAGCGGGTCGGACTCGACGAGCACCAGGTCCGCCACGTCGCCGACGGACACGCCGACGCGCCCGTCGGTCGACCCCTGCCACGCGACGAGTGCCGAGAGCCGTTCGGCCGGGTGCCACGGGTCCCGTCCGTCACGGTCCCGCCCGACGGCTGCCGCCATCGACACCCACGGGTCGAGTGGCGCCACCGGGGCGTCCGACCCGAGCAGCAGGCGTGCTCCGGCCCGGGCGAGCGAGGCGAAGGCGAAGGCCCGGTCGGTGTGCCCCGCCCAGTGCCGGTCGGCGATGTCCCGGTCGTCCATGGCGTGCTCGGGTTGCACGGACGCGGCCACCCCGAGCCGGGCGAACCGGTCGACGTCGGTGTCGACGAGCAACTGTGCGTGCTCGATCGTGCCGCGGGCACCGACGGTCTCGAAGACGTCGAGCGCCAGGGTGTTCGCACGGTCGCCGATCGCGTGGATCGCGGGGACGAGCCCGGCATCGACGGCGCGGCGGGTGATCGCGACGAGCTCCTCGAACGGCCAGGCGAGCACGCCGGAGCCGTCGGTCATGGCGGCGGTCCGGGTGCCGAGCGACCCGTCCGTGACCACCTTGAACGGTCCCATCGTGAGCAGGCCCCGCGTGCCCTCGACCACGTCGCCGGTGCGCAGCCCCCGGGCGATGGCCTGGTCGAGCTCGGCGGGGTACACCCCGGACTCGACGCGGATCGCGTCGGTGCCGGCGTGGATCCGGCGGCGCCAGCGGTCGAGCCCGAAGCGCATCTCGAGGTCGACCACGCCCGTCACCCCGCGGGCCGCCGCGGCCTCGGCGGCCTCCGTCACGTAGGCGTCGAGCAGGTCGTCCGGCACCTGCGACAGCGCACCGGTCACGTCGAACGCGTCCTGCTCGCGCAGGACCCCGTCCTCGCCCGCCTCGAGCGGTCGGCCGACAACAGCCGAGAAGTGCGCGAGTGCGAGCGCGTTGCACCACACCGCGTGCAGGTCCGCGCTGATGACGACGACCGGGAGGCCCGGTGCGGCTCGGTCGAGCAGCTCGCGCCGTGCGGGGCGCGGCCACATCCCGTCGCGGTAGCCGTGTCCGACCACGACGCGGTCCGCCACGCCCGCCCGCGCGACGGCGGCGAGCAGGTCGGCGGTCGCCTCGGCGGAGTCGCAGCCGGTGACGTCGACACGGCGGCGGACGAGTGCCCACTGGTCGAAGTGCGTGTGGTGGTCGCGGAGCCCCGGGCCGAGCCAGGCGCCGGCCGCCTCGACCACGTCGGTGTCGACGCCCGTGGGGTCGAGCGTGCCGGTCGGCGCGATCTCGGTGACCCGGCCGTCGACGACGCGGACGTCGGCAGGGGCCCCGGAGGTGCCCACCCTGCGGACGGTGCGCAGCAGGATCTCGCTCATCGAGCCTCCCGGCTGTCCGTCGTGGACCCTCCGGACCGGACCCGTTCCATCTCGGCGGCGAGCGCCGGCGACGCATAGGGGCCGTCGCCCCGCAGCCCGGCGACGATGCGGTCGATCACCTCGGGAGCCTTGTTCTGCGACAGCTTCGCGCGGGCGTCGAACCGGGTGACGCGGATCCGGATGCCGACGGTGCCCTTCGCCATCCGGCGCGCGGTCTCCTCGTCGATCTCGAGCGAGACCGGCTCCGGCATGACCTGCTCGAAGTGGTCGACGAGCTCGCCGAGCACCCGGAAGTTCTCGTCGTCGGACAGGAGCTCGGGGGTGCCCCAGACATGGGCGGTGACGTGGTTCCAGGTCGGCACGAACTGCTCCGGCGGGTACCAGGCGGGGGAGACGTAGCCGTGCGGGCCCTGGAACACGACGAGGACCTCGTGCCGTCCGAGTTCGTGCGCGAGCTCGTCGGGGCGGCCGACGTGAGACACCAGGACGAGGGCGTCCGGGTCGTCGTCGGGGCCGGGGGCCTCGAGCAGCACCGGGTAGTGCGAGGCGACCAGCCCGGCCGCGGTGTGCGACACGATCGTCGCCCACGGGTTCCCGGTGATGAGGCGTCGGACCTCGTCGACGTCGGTCATCAGGAAGTGCGGTGTGTGGCGCATGCTCCGAGCGTTGCACAACGGGCTCGGTCGCGCGACGGGTGTCGTTTCTTCTGTGTTTCTGCGCGGTAAAACTCTCAGAGCGCATTGAAAGAAGTCTTGTGGTCGGGATTCGAACCGTCCTAGCTTTCCCACCACGACGACCGGGCAGGGATCCGGCCGCACCCGATCGAGGAGAGATCATGCGACGCAGGACGATCGCCGCGCTGGCCGCGGCGGCAACCTTGGCACTGGTGGCGACCGGCTGTTCGGCGGGCGGCGCGGCCGACGACGCTCCCTCGAGCCTGGTCTACGCGACCGGCGAACCCGACCACCTGACCCCGGGCCGGCAGACCGTGGCCTTCGACCAGGTGATGAGCGTCTTCGCGCCGCTCACCCAGACCGACGCCGACGGTGATCTGCAGGACGTCGCCGCGAAGAGCGTCGAGAGCGACGACGCCACCACCTGGACGATCACGCTGCGGGACGGCTGGACGTTCCAGAACGGCGAGGCCGTCACGCCGGAGAGCTACGTGAAGGCCTGGAACCACGTCGCCTACGGCCCGAACGCGTGGGAGAACAGCGGTCAGCTCGCCGGGATCGTCGGGTACACCGACCTCAACCCGGCGAAGGGCACCCCGAAGACCAAGGAGATGTCGGGGCTGGAGGTCACCGGCAAGGACACCTTCACGGTCACGCTCACCCACGCGGACAGCCAGTTCCCCCTGCAGCTCAGCCAGGCCCAGACGGCGTTCTACCCGATGCCCGAGGCCGCCTACGACGACCTGAAGGCGTACGACAGGAAGCCGATCGGCAACGGCCCCTACGAAATGACGAAGGCGTGGAAGGCGGACCAGGAGTTCACCGTCACGGCGTGGAAGGACTACGAGGGCACGAAGCCCGCCACCGACGAGGTGACCTTCCGCAGCTACTCCGACATGAACACCGCCTACACGGACGTCCTGGCCGGCAACGCCGACGTGCTGTTCCTGCCGACCGACAAGATGACGAGCGCGAAGGCCGACTTCGGTGACCGCCTGCACTCCTTCGACGCCCCCGGCATCGACTACCTCGGGTTCCCGCTGTGGGACGACCGGTACTCCGACCCCGACGTGCGCCGCGCGATCTCGATGTCGATCGACCGTGACGAGGTCAACGACGCGATCTACGGCGGCCTGTACGACCCGGCCACCGCGTTGACCCCACCGTCGATGTCCGGCACCGAGGAGGGCATCTGCGGCGACGCCTGCGAGTTCGACCCGGCAGCGGCGAAGAAGCTCCTCGCGAGCGCCGGCGGGTTCGACGGCACCATGACGCTCGTCTACCCGGGCGGCACCGGCCTCGACTCCCTGTACGAGGCGTACGCCAACCAGATCCGGCAGAACCTGGGCGTCGACGCCGAGGCGAAGGCCACCACCGACTGGGCGTCGTACTACTCGGAGCTCACCGACAAGACCGTCGCCGGTCCGCACTTCGGCCACTGGGGCGCGCTGTACATCAGCCAGCAGAACACGCTCCGCGCGCTGTTCACCACGGCCGGCGGCTGCTCCCCGTGCACCGGCTACTACCAGTCCGACGACGTCGACTCGCTGCTCGCGAAGGCCGACTCCGCCGGGTCCCAGGACGAGGCGAACGGGTACTACACGAAGACGCAGGAGGCCGTGCTGGAGGACTTCCCGATCGTCCCGACCTTCTTCGACAAGTACTCGTACGTCACGAGCGACAAGATCGCGAAGCTGCCGGCGGTGGCGGGCAGTCCGGTCATCGCGCAGATCGCCGTGAAGTAGGGCGGGGCATGGAGCAGCACACCGTCCTCGACCTGGTCCGCGACGTCCCCGACCGCGACGGCTTCCCGCTCGTCGACGACCTGCACGCCCGGTTCGCCGCGCTCGCCGCGTCGCACCCGGACCGGGTCACGGTGACCCGGATCGGCACGAGCCGCCTCGGCGAACCCCTGCACAGCTACCGCATCGGCACCGGGTCGCACGCGGCCGTCGTGGTCGGCGGGGTGCACCCGAACGAGCCGATCGGTTCGTGGACGGCGCTGCACCTCGCCGAGACGGCCCTGGGTGACGAGCGTGTGCGAACGCTCGACGTCACCTGGCACATCGTCCCGACGATCGACCCGGACGGCATGCGGCTCAACGAGGCGTGGTTCCACGACCCGCACGACCGCGTCTTCTACGCGCGGAACTTCTACCGGCCCGCCCCGGACAGCCAGGTCGAGTGGACGTTCCCGAACAGCTACAAGTCGGTGTACTTCGACCAGGTGCTGCCCGAGACGCTCGCGTTCATGCGGCTCATCGACGACACCGAGCCGGACCTGCTCGTGAGCCTGCACAACGGCGAGATGGGCGGGGTCTACTACTACCTGTCCGAGGACCTGCCGGACGTCGTCGACACCCTGCACGCGGTGCCGGCCGCACTCGGGCTGCCGCTCGACACCGGGGAGCCGGAGTCACCGTACCTGCGGGAGCTCTCCCCGGCGGTGTTCGCGATGGACGGCATCGAGACGGCGTACACCTACCTCGAGGAGCTCGGTGTCGACCCCGGCGAGCACATCCACGGCGGGTCGAGCGCAGCGTGGGCGATGCGGCACGGGGCCCTCTGCATGGTGGCCGAGCTGCCGTACTGGAGCCACCCCGACGCCGACGACCAGGCCCCGACCGACGAGTCGTACGCCGACCTGCTCCGCCGGTGCGCAGACGAGCTCGGTGCCTCGGGTGCGGAACTGCAGGCGTTCCTCGACGAGGCGTCGCCGATGCTCTCGATCCCGTCCCCGTTCGTCGAGGCCTCCCGGGCGTTCGTGCCGATGCTCGTCGGGATCGCGGACACCGACCGCCGCCGGGCCGAGCGGGAACCGGCCGACCGGATGGCCACCGTCGCGGAGCGCTTCGGCTGCGAGGACCTCGTCCGCTGCTTCCGCCTGCGCTACGGCGGCATGCTCCTGCGTGCCGTCGAGGCGGAGACGACCGCCGGCACGGCGTCCGCGCCGCTCCGGCGGCTCCGCGACCGCCTGGCCGAGCGGTACGCGCACTGGCAGGCGGACGCGTCGACGGGTGCGCAGCCGATCCCGGTGGGCAAGCTGGTGGGGGTGCAGTACGGGGCGATCCTCGCCTGCGCGGCGCACGTGGCGGACCCGACCCGCGCCTCCCGTCCGCCCCTGGTCACCACGGGACAGGCGGGAGGCGCGTGATGCGTCCGACGCTCGCCGCCGGTCGCCGACTCGGCGGCCTGGTGATCGTGTTCCTCGGGGTGACCTTCCTGATCTACGCGATGACGTTCGCGCTGCCGGGCGACCCGATCAAGGCGCTCGGCGGTGAGCGACCGCTCACCGACACCGTCGTGCGGACGCTGCGGGCGGAGTACCACCTGGACCAGCCCCTGTGGCTGCAGTACGTGCAGTACCTGGGCGGCCTGTTCCGGGGTGACTTCGGCACCGACTTCAACGGGCAGTCGGTCGGCGAGCAGATGGCCTCGCGCTGGCCGGTGACGATCACGCTGGCGCTGAGCGCGTGGGCACTCGAGATCGTCCTCGGTATCGGGCTCGGCGTGGTCTCGGCGCTCCGGCGCGGCACCGTGCTCGACAAGACGGTGCTCGTCGGGACCATCGTCGTCGGAGCCGTGCCCGTGTTCGTGCTCGGCGTGGCCCTGCAGCTGGTGTTCTCGGTGCGGCTGCACTGGTTCCCGGTCGCGGGCGTCACCGCCGGGTGGCCGACCGCGTACGTGTTGCCGGCGTTCGTGATCGCCCTGTTCGGCCTGGCCGCGGTGTCCCGGCTCACCCGGACCTCGATGATCGAGACGCTCGACGCCGACTACGTGCGGACGGCCCGCGCCAAGGGGCTCGCGCCGGGCCGGATCGTCGGCGTGCACGTGCTGCGGAACTCGCTCATCCCCACCGCCACCTACCTGGCGACCGACCTCGGGTACCTGATGGGCGGCACCGTCATCATCGAGGGCATCTTCAACCTGCCGGGCGTCGGGAACCTGCTGTTCCAGGGCATCCGCTCGCACGAGGGCGCCGTCGTCGTGGGCATCTCGACCGCCCTGATCCTGGTGTTCCTCGTCACGAGCGTGCTCGTCGACCTGCTGCACGCCGCCCTCGACCCGCGCGTCCGGACAGGAGCCTCCCGATGACCACCGAAGCCCTCGGCGCCACCGTCGAACCCGCCGTCGGGGTCCGGCGTCGGCCACTGCTCGCCGCCGCACGGACGCCGGGGTTCTGGGTGCCCGCGTCGGTGCTCGTGGTGGTCCTGCTCATCGCGGCGTTCCCGCAGCTCTTCGCCGGCCTGTTCGGGCACGGCGACCCCCGGGTGTGCGACCTCGGCCGGAGCGGGGCGTCGGCGACCGCCGGGCACCCGTTCGGCTTCGACCTGCAGGGCTGCGACGTGTACGCGAACGTCATCTGGGGCACCCGGTCGTCGATCGCCGTCGCGGTGCTCACGACCCTGCTCGCCGGCATGGTCGCGGTCGTCGTCGGGACCGTCGCGGGCATGGTCGGCGGGTGGGTCGATGCGGTCCTCGCCCGGCTCACCGACGTGTTCCTCGGGTTCCCGTTCCTGCTCGGCGCCGTCGTCGTGCTGAACAGCGTGGGGGAGCGGTCGGTGCTCACCGTGTCGCTCGTACTCGCCCTGTTCGGGTGGCCGACGATGGCCCGGCTCGTGCGGTCGAGCGTCCGCAGCGTCCGGGGCGCCGAGTTCGTGCTCGCCGCCCGCACGATGGGGTTGTCGACGTGGCGGATCACCACCCGGTACGTGCTGCCGTCGTCGATCTCGCCGCTGCTCGTGCTCGCCACCATCACCGTCGGCGGGGTCATCGTGTCCGAGTCGTCGCTGACCTACCTCGGCATCGGGCTGGAGCGTCCGGCGATCTCGTGGGGGCTGCAGCTGTCCGCGGCGACGTCGCAGTTCCTCCGGGCCCCGCACATGCTCATCGCGCCGGCGGCGTTCCTCGCCGTGACCGTGCTCGCCGTCATCGCGCTCGGCGACACGCTGCGCGCCGCACTCGACCCACGTCGGCGCTGACCATGATCGACACTGACCACGATCGACACCGACCACGATCGACACCGACCCTGATCGACACCGACGCGTCAGACTCGCTGCAGAACCGCTCTCGAAAGGACCACCGTGACCGACACCCTCTCCGCGTACCGGAAGACCCTGCCCTACATCCGTGAGTGGGTGTCGTACAAGGTGTGGCAGCTGCGGGTGCCCGGCGTGCAGGTCGCCGTCGGGTACGGCGGCGAGGTCCTGTTCGACGAGGCCTGGGGCTACGCCGACGTCGAGGCCGGGCGTCGGCTGACCACCACCGACCTGTTCCGCATCGCCTCGCACTCGAAGACCTTCACCGCGACGGCCCTGCTGCAGCTCGCCGAGCGCGGGTCGCTCCGGCTCGATGACACCGTCGGCACGTACGTCCCCGCACTGGTCGACGGCGGCTCGCCGCTCGCCGACGCCACCCTGCGCGAGCTCATGGAGATGGGTGCCGGCGTCATCCGCGACGGACACGACGGCGACTACTGGTCCCTGCTCCGCCCGTTCCCCGACGAGCAGGAACTCCTGGCGCTCGTGCTCGACCGCGGCCAGAAGGTGCCGACCGGCTCGTCGTTCAACTACTCGAACCTCGGCTACTCGCTGCTCGGCCTGGTCATCGCGGCGGTGTCCGGGCAGTCGTACAACGACTTCGTGCGCGAGTCGATCACCGAACCCCTGGGCTTGCGGAACACCGGCCCCGACTGGGACCCCGCGCGCGCCGACGACTTCGTGGTCGGCTACACCGGCTTCCACACCGCGCGGCACCGGCAGCGCATCGACCACGTCGACACCCGCGCGATGGCCGCCGCCACCGGGTTCCACGGCACCGCGTCCGACCTGGTCCGCTACTTCTCGCAGCACGTGATCGGGCAGGGCACCCTGCTCGACGACCACTCCAAGCGCCTCGCACAGCGGAAGGCCTGGAGCGCCACCGACGACCCCGCGGCCCGCGGCTACGGCGCCGGGTTCATCGTCGACCGGATCGGCGGACGGGAGATCCGAGGGCACTCGGGCGGGTTCCCGGGACACATCACCCAGTCGATGTTCGACCCCGCGTCCGGGCTCGTCGTCTCCGTGCTGACCAGCGCCGCCGCCGGACCGGCCACGCTCATCGCCACCGCGGTCATCGCCATGCTCGACGCCGCAGCCGACGCCGACGCCCCGGGGACCCCGGTGCCGGACGACGTCGACACCGCCGCCTTCACCGGACGCTTCGCGAACCCGTGGGGCGTCACCGACGTCGCCCGGATCGGTGACCGGCTCGTCGAGGTCGACCCGTCCGGCCCCGAGCCGATGGACACCCCCACCCGACTCGAGGTCGTCGACGCCGACACCCTGCGGATGACCCACGGCAACCGGTTCGGCTCGGTCGACGAGGACATCACCTACACCCGCGACGACGACGGCACCGTGCGGGCGATCCGTGGCGGTGGCGGCATGTCGCAGGAGCCGTGGTCGATCCCGGACGAACGACCCGAGGTGGCCGCCGGGCTGGCCTCGTGACCGACGACCGGGGAGCCGCCGGTACCGACGGCACCGGCACCGGCCCCGGCACCGGCACCGGCATCGCCCCCGACGACGACCGGCTGCTCGGGCCGGAGCGCCAGGCGTTCGTCGAGGAGTTCGCCCTGATGCTCAACGACGGTGCCGGCATGCCGCTCACCGACGCCCGGGTGCTCGGCTACCTGATGATGACCCGCGCACCGCACTCGTCGTCGTCGGACCTGCAGGCAGCGCTCGGCGCCAGCTCGGGGTCGGTGTCGATGGCCACCCGGCGGCTCGTCGACTCCGGGTTCGTGAAGCGCCACATCGTCCCCGGCGAGCGCAGCCACTACTTCCGGGCCGAGGCCGACGTCTGGGGCTCCTGGCTCGCCAGCGAACGGAAGTACCTCGACCGGCAGCGCGACATCATCGGCCGCGGGCTCGCCGTCGTCGAGGGCGCCGGCCGCACCGGCACGGGCGACGTGGACGCCGAGGTCCGCGAGCGTCTGCTCAACGGCCGCGACTACATGCAGTGGCTGCAGGGCTACCACCGCAAGATGCTCGAGGAGTGGGAGGCCTTCAAGGCTGCCCGCGACGACACCGACCCCCCGGAGACCCCATGAGCGGCACCACCGACGTCCTGACCGTCGAGCACCTCACCGTCACCTTCGACGTCGACGGCGAGGTGGTCCGCGCCGTCGACGACGCCTCGTTCACCGTGGCCCGGGGCGAGGTCGTCGCGGTCGTGGGGGAGTCCGGCTCCGGCAAGAGCATGACCGCGATGACCGCGATGGGCATCGCTCCCGACGGCGCGCACGCCTCGGGGAGCATCCGGCTCGGCGACCTCGAGGTCATCGGCACCGACGAGCGCACGCTCCGGTCGGTCCGTGGACGCAGCGTGTCGATGATCTTCCAGGACCCGTCCGCGGCCCTGAACCCGGTGTTCACCATCGGGTTCCAGCTCGCCGAGGCCGTCCGGCGCACCGACGGCCCGCACGACCGCGCCGGCGTCCGGGAGCGCTCGCTCGAGCTGCTCCGCGCCGTGGAGGTCCCGGAACCCGAACGCCGCCTGGGCCAGTACCCGCACGAGCTCTCCGGCGGGCAGGCCCAGCGCGTGATGATCGCGATGGCGCTCGCCGCCGACCCGGACCTGCTCATCGCGGACGAGCCGACGACCGCCCTCGACGTCACGGTGCAGGCCGAGGTGCTCGACGTCCTCCGCGCGCTGCGCGAGCGCACCGGCACCGCGATCCTGCTCATCACCCACGACATGGGTGTCGTCGCGGACCTCGCCGACCGCGTGGTCGTGATGCGCCGCGGACGCGTCGTCGAGACCGGCACCGCCGCGGCGGTCTTCGCCGCACCGTCCGCCGAGTACACGCGGGAACTCCTCGCTGCGGTCCCGCGGATGGGCACCGGCTCCGGCCAGGAGGCCCGGCTCGGTTCCGCCACGGAGCCCCCGGCCGCCGTGTTGGACGTCCGGCACCTCGTGGTCGAGTACGGCGGCGCCCTGCGCGGACGCTTCCGCGCCGTCGACGACGTGTCGTTCACCGTCGGCCGTGGCGAGATCGTCGGCCTCGTGGGGGAGTCCGGCAGCGGCAAGACCACCATCGGCCGGGCCGCGGTCGGCCTCGCGCCGATCACCTCGGGCTCGGTGGTCGTCGACGGCACCGACGTCGCCGGCGCACGACGAGCCGCCCGCCGGCAGATGCGCCAGCACGTCGGCGTGGTGTTCCAGAACCCGCTCCGGTCGCTCAATCCCCGGTACACCGTCGGGCAGACCGTCGCCGAGCCGCTCCGCCAGATCCTCCGGCTGCCGGCGGCCCAGGTCGAGGAGCGTGTCGAGCGACTCCTCGCCGACGTCGGCCTCGACGGCGGGTACGCCGAGCGTTACCCGCACGAACTCTCCGGAGGCCAACGACAACGCGTCGCGATCGCCCGCGCGGTGGCCCTCGACCCCGCGCTCCTGATCGCCGACGAGCCGACGAGTGCGCTCGACGTGTCGGTGCAGGCCCGCGTGCTCGACGTGTTCCGCGAGCTGCAGGACCGCCTCGGGTTCGCGTGCCTGTTCGTCACGCACGACCTCGCGGTGGTCGACACCCTGTGCGACCGGGTCGTCGTGCTGCACGGCGGCCGGGTCGCCGAACACGGGACGCGCGACGCCATCCTCCGGTCTCCGCAGGACCCGTACACGCGACGGCTCACCCAGGCCGCCCCGGTGCCGGACCCCGGGGAGCAGGCACGCCGACGCTCCGAGCGCCTGGCCGCTCGCGCGGGCTGAGGCGGGCGGGAGGCCGGCTCAGCGCACCTCGGCCGAGGCCCACAGCACGCCGGCCCCGCGGCCCACCGGGCGCAGCAGCGGCACCGCGACGAGCACGGCCGCGGCCAGGTAGGCGACGGTCTGCAGCAGGCCCGGGACCGCGAAGGCGACGCCGAGCGACTCCTGCGGGAGCGCCGTGAGGAGCACGGTCCCCGACAGCAGTGCGGTGACGAACCACGCCGCAGCCGCCACCGTGACGATCCAGCCGAAGGCCCGCTGCACGCCCGGTTCACTCCGGACGGTGACGACGCCGAAGGCCACGAGCGCCGCCTGCGCGACGACGAGGAACACGTCGATCAACAGTCCGGGAACCAGCGAAACGAGCGCGAACCCGAGCACGGACACCGCGAACGTGAGCGCCCGGCGGTCTCGAGCACGTACCGCGGCGACGAGCACGACGACGGCAGCGATGCCCCCGAGGACCGTGGCTCCGAGGAGCAGCCCGCGAGGGAGGTCCCAGGGCGCCAACCAGACCGTCCCGACCAGTCCGGCCGCTCCGAACACCAGCGCCGCCACCACCGCGGCCGCCGACACGACCCGTACCCCCGTGCTGCTCTGCATGCCCGCACCCTATGCCCCGGACCCCGCCAGCGGAACACGCTCCCCACCGTTCAGCGCCCCGACGACACGCCCGTCCGGCCCCGGGTGCTCGTCCAGACGGCGCGGTCGACTTGACTGCTGTTCGAACACACGTTCGAATACCGTCGTGGGACGGCGTCGCGAGAACCGGTGGCAGCCCCCGGAACACCCGGAGGTCGAGCGTCCGCGCGCGTACTCCCTGTCCGAGGATGCCCGCGGCGGTGACGTCTGCCACGCTGTCACCCCGAAGCCGGTCTGGGCGTGGATCCAGTTCCCGACCTTCCACGTCCGGGTGAAGGCCTTCGCGAAGAGCTGGACCCGCGATGCCGTGCTGGTGGAGTGGGCGCAGTTCGGACAGCAGGCCGAGGCGTGGGTGTGGCGCTCTGCGGTGAAGCACCGCACGCTCCGTGCCGATCGGGACAGCGCGAACCGGAGTCCGCAGAACGCACTGCGTTGACTTCCGTCTTCACCCCGAGGATGGTTTACCGAACGCGGGTTCAGCAAGTAACTCACTGATCGAGGCATCCGGTCCGGACCCGTGCTCACGAAGGAGGCACCATGAAGAACGCAGCGGTGCCGTCCTGGGTCGCCCACGTGCTCACCCCGCCCGAGGTCATCAGCGCCTACGTCGAGCGTCGGATCAACGATCCGGCCCTCCTGTCGGGTGAGCAGTCGGAACCCACGTACGCAGACTTCCTGCGCGACGAGTAGACGGTCTTCTCAGGAGGCCCGGATCACGCACCGCCGTCGGCGGACGTGATCCGGGCCTCCTCTTCGTTCACCCCACCGGTCCGCCGCGTCGGCGACGGGCCGACAGCGTCACACCGACGCTCGCGGCGGTGACGCACGCCAGGGCGACCGTCTCGAGTACCGACAGCCCCTCGGCCAGCACGACGAGGCCGGCCAGGGCGGCGATCGCCGGGCCGAGGCTCTGCAGCACCCCGAACACCCGTGTCGGCATCCGGCGGAGCGCGAGCATCTCGAGGGCGTACGGCAGCACGCTCGACAGCACGGCGACGGCGCCGAAGACGACCAGGAGCGTCGGTTCCCGCACGACGCCGTCGACGGCGGACCGGAGCCCGAACGGCAACGACACGAGCATCGCGACCACCATCGACACGACGAGCCCGTCGACACCGGGGATCGCGGCGCCGACGCGCCGGTTCATGACGATGTAGCCCGCCCAGCACCCGGCCGCGAGGACCGCCCAGACGACACCACCCACCTCGGTCACCGCGGTCGGGCCGACACCGAGCAGCACGACCCCGGCGAGCGCCAGCACGGCCCACAGGGCATCACGCCAGCGCCGGGTGTGCACGAGCGACAGGGCGAGTGGCCCGAGGAACTCGATCGTCACGGCGACCCCGATCGGGATGCTCGCGAACGACAGGTAGATGCAGACGTTCATGCCGCCGAGCGCCAGACCGAGGCCGACCGCACCGAGCCACTGTGCCCGCGTCCAGTGCCGGACGCGGGGACGGACCACGAGGGCGAGCACGACGGCGCCGATGACGAGCCGGAGCGTGGCGGCCCCGACCGCGCCGACGTCGTCGAAGTGGGTCTTCGCGATCGCGGCGCCGAGCTGGACGGACACCATCGCGGTGAGGGCCAGCAGGGGCGCGGGGACCCGGTTCATCCCAGGTACGCGAGGACGGCGAGGACGCGGCGGTGGTCCTCTCCGGTGTCCTCGAGTGCGAGCTTGCCGAAGATGCTCGACACGTGCTTCTCGACGGCACCGGTACCGATCACCAGGGCGCGGGCGATGGCGGCGTTCGTGCGGCCCTCGGCCATCAGCCCGAGCACGTCACGTTCGCGCGGGGTCAGGGCTGCGAGCGGGTCGCGACGGCGGCTCATCAGCTGCGTGACGACCTCGGGGTCGAGCACGGTGCCCCCGGCGGCGATCCGGCGAACGGCGTCGTCGATCTCCTCGAGCCGGGTGACGCGGTCCTTGAGCAGGTACCCGATGCCGGTCGCACCGGCGGCGAGGACGTCCTCGGCGTAGGTGGCCTCGACGTACTGGGAGAGCAGGAGCACGCCCGTCCGTGGAGCGATCCGGCGGGTCTCGACGGCGGCGCGGACACCCTCGTCGGTGAAGGTCGGCGGCATCCGCACGTCCATCACCACGACGTCGGGCGCACCCTCGGGCAGCGTCGCCAGGAAGGCCCGGGCGTCGGAGTACTGCCCGATGACGTCGATGCCGGCCTCGTCGAGCACGCGGGCCAGGCCCTCGCGCAGCAGGACGGCGTCGTCGACGACGACGGCCCGGACGCGTGCTGCATCCGGGCCGTCTGTCATGCCGACCAGCCTAGTGGGAGCGCGGACGCCCCGGTGGGGTCACGACCGCTGGTTCGCCGCCGTCGGGACGCCGTTCAGGGCGCCGAGGGGGATCCGGGCGGTGGCCTCGGTCGGGCCGCCCTCGGGGCTCGAGACGACCAGGTCGCCGTCGAGGGCCCGCATGCGGCCGATCAGGCCCTCGATCCCGTGGCCCTGCTGCGGTCGGGCACCACCCCGGCCGTCATCGGTGACGCTGACGGTGAGGTACCAGAGGCCTGAGGCGTCGACGACCAAGCCGAGGTACACCCCGGCGGTGGTTGCGCCGGCGTGCTTCATGGTGTTCGTCAGGAGCTCGCTCACCGTGAAGTACACGTTGCGCTGGATCTCCGTGGCGAGTTCCAGGCCCTCGGGCAGTCGGACGTCCAGGCCCACCGGGATCGGGGTGCGGGCGACCAGTGCCTCGAGCGCCGCGACGAGTCCGCGGTCGAGCAGGATCGGCGGAGCGAAGCCGCGTGACAGGGCGCGCAGTTCGTCGAGGGCGTCCTGGGCGTGCTCGGATGCCTCACCGATGAGCTGCTTGGCCTTCTCGGGGTCCTTCTCGAAGGCGCGCTCGGCGGCGGACAGGTCCATGCGGAGTCGCACCAGCCGCTGCTGCGGGCCGTCGTGCAGGTCGCGCTCGATCTGGCGGAGCGCCTGCCCCTCGGCGGTGACGGCACCGGCACGGGAGGCCTGCAGGCCGGCGACGCGCTGCTCGAGCTGCTCGGCCCGGAAGCCACCCAGCAGGCCGAAGTCGACCCAGTAGTGCGCGAGGACGGACCCGCGGGCCCAGAGCGGGAAGAGCACGACCGAGGCGGCCATCGACAGCAGCCCGAGGGCGCCGAACCCGACGGCGGCCGTCATGTCCCACCCGAAGTACTGCGCGCTCAACCCGTTGGCGAACGCGACCACCGCGAGCGCGACCGGCCAGAGGAAGCCGACGATCAGCAGGGCTCCGGCGCCCACGGTGAAGATCGCGACGAGCGGGTACACGACCGCGGCGTGCAGCAGGTAGAGCCAGTAGTGCGGGTTGGCGACGGCCGACCCCGTGCGGGTCCACCAGTTCTGCTGCCAGCGGGGCGTCCAGTCCACCGGCCGGATCGGCCTCGGGTCGGCCCAGCTCATGCGGAGCTTCTCGAACTGTCCGAGCCACCGCGCCACGAACAGCGCGATGAAGAACATGAGCAGGACGAAGGGGTTGAACAGGTCCCGGAAGCCGCCACCGAAGATCGCGGTCGGGAAGGCGAAGTACAGCGTGCAGAGCAGCACGGCGGTGAGCGCCATGTAGCCGAAGTCCCGCGGCAGGCGCTTCCACGCGTCGCGGTAGAACTGCCCGGCGGTCATGCCGGAACCGCGACCGGAACCACCGACCGGACCGGACCCGACCCGCGGGGTGGCGCTCCACGACGCCGGCGGGGACTGCGGGGCGTCCTGGGGGTCCTGGTGGTGCTGGCGCGGGTACTGGGGCATCGGCTTGGTGGCTCCAGGGGGCACGGAGCCGCCCAGCGGGACGGTCTGGGCCTGGTCGGGCGAAGGTGTGGCGTCGTCCAGCGGGACGGTTCGCGCCTGGTCGAGGCGGTCGGTGTCGGTCATGCATCCAGCCTCGCGATCGCGGAGCCGTTCCCCCATCCTGCCCTCTCCCCACCCCGGGTGGGGTTATCCCCCCTCTTCCACAGTCCGCCCGATCCACGCCCCCGCGTCCTGCCCGTGGATCACGCTCGTCGGATGGGTGATGCGCTCCGAGCACTGATCGACGCCGTCGGGCTCCAGGTGGGGGCGGGCGCCGAGGTCCGGTCCGACGACGAGGCGTGGACGCTCGACGTCGAACCGACGGGCACCCACGCCTGGGTGGCGACGCGATCCCGCTCCGTGTGGGTCCGGCGCGGAGACAAGATCGCGCTCGTCGACGCCGGAACCGCTGCCCTGGTCGAAGGGCACGCGACGATCACGATCAGCTCGGGCCCGGAGCGCTCCGGCCCACCCCGGGCCGCGGAGACGTACGCGCTCCCGCACGAGGCACTCTTCGCGCTCACCGGTGTCCTCGTCGGCGCCGCAACGCTCGGACCCCTCGCCGACGAGGTCCTCGCACTCCCGGCCATCGCGACGACCGGTCCGCCCGGGGCTCCCTCGCCCGATGTCGGCCTCGCGCTCCGCCACGTCGGGCACCTCGACGGCGGGAGGTGGCACGGCGCGCAGCAGCAGGCCCTCGCCCGGCTCGTCGTCACGACCGTGCTCCGCGACAACCCGCCCCCGATGCTCGGCGACAACGGTCTCGCGCGGGTCCTCGACCGACTGTTCGATCCCGCCGGTCGACCATCCGTGCGGGAGCTCCTCGTCGGCATCGACGTGTCGGCGCGCACCCTCGAGCGCCGGTGCGTCGCAGCGACGGGATGCTCGCCCGCGCAGCTCGGCCGCTGGTACCGCAGTCTCGCCGTCCGGAGCGCGCTCAGTCGTGGAGACCGCCCGTCCGACGTCGCGACCCGCTTCGGCTTCAGCACGACGTCGTCCATGCGGCGGGCCCTCGAGCGGGTCCGACCCCCGGCGAACCGCCGCTGACCGTCGACCGCGGAGGAAGGAGGTTCCGCTCCACATCGATGACGGTTCTGGTTCACGATCCTCGGGTTTCGTGAACCAGAACCGTCACGGCGCGGAGAAGACCACGTCGTCCCGTGCCGGCGCAGGTGCGGTGCGGCGCGCCGGTCGCGGCGGCAGCACGAGTGGGCGCGAGCGGGGAGCGAGTCGTCGGGGCCGACCTCCGGAGCGGGTCAGACGGGGGCGCGGCCGGTGGACTCGCGGACGCGCAGGGTGAGCGAGGGGCCCGGGCGTGACGGGAGCGCGGCGCTGGCGTCGATCTGCGCGCGCAGCAGGGTCGCCGCGCGCTGCCCGAGCTCGACGGTGTCGCGGGTGAGCGAGGTGACCGCGGGGCGGACGAGCCGGATCATCGCCGAGTCGTCGAAGGACACGATCGAGACGTCGCCGGGCACCGCGACGCCCATCTCGCTCGCCACGCCCAGCCCGGCGACGGCGAGCACGTCGTTGTCGTAGACGATCGCGGTCGGTCGGACGCTCCGGGACAACAGGGTGCGGGTGGCGCTCGCGCCGGCCTCGGCCGAGTAGTCCGTCGGCACCGAGACCGCGTCGTCGAGCCCCTCGTCGGCAGCGAACGCCCGGAGCCGGTCCATGCGCATGGCGGTGTGCTCGAACTCGGGCCGCCCGGCGACGTGGGCGATGCGTCGGTGCCCGAGGGCGTGCAGGTACCGCAGAACGGTGTCGGTGGCGTCCGAGTCGTCGATCCAGACCGTGGGAGCGGCACCGTCGGGGGAGGGGTGCGAGCCGACGACGACGGTCGGCATGCCGAGGTCGGCGAGCAGGGCGAGCCGGGCATCGTCGCGACGGGGGTCGATCACGATCACGCCGTCGACACGGTGTCCGCGCCACCAGTCCCGGTAGGTCTCGAGTTCTTCCTCGGCATCGCGCGCGACGAGCAGGTTCATGCCGACGTGGGTGCCGGCGAGCCCGAGCTGGATGCCGGAGATCAGGTCGCCGAAGAACGACTCCGTGCCCAGGGTCCGGGCCGGGCGGTTCAGCACGAACCCGATGGAACCGGCCTTCGCGCCGCCGAGCGCCCGAGCCGCGGTGTGCGGTTGCCAGTCGAGCTCGCGGGCGATCTCGCGCACGCGGCGACGGGTCTCGTCGGAGACTCCGGGGCGATCGTTCAACGCGAACGACACCGCGCTGATGGACACACCGGCCCGCGCGGCGATGTCGGCGATCGTCGTTCGACGCTTGGTGGCCACGGGGTTGACTATAGCGCTTTAGTCATCCACAGTGGCTGCCACACACGGGTTCGGCGATTGCTGCTGAACCGGTTCAGCTATGACGAGGGAGTCAGACGCCATGAGGACCACCACACGCATGACGAGGGGCCGCGCCTCTGCGCTGCTCGCGACGGCCGCCGCCACGGCGCTCGTCCTGACCGGCTGCTCGAGCGGCGGGAACGCGGCCGACAACGGCGGCGGCGAGATCAGCGGCACCATCACCCTGCAGACCTGGGCGCTCACGCCGACCTACACGGGGTACCTCAACGGGGTCATCAAGGACTTCGAGCAGGCCCACCCGGACGCGAAGGTCAAGCTGCAGGACCAGCCCGGCGACGGGTACGCCGACAAGGTGCTCAGCCAGGCATCGTCGAACAGCCTGCCCGACGTGATCAACCTGCCGCCGGACATCGCCCTGCCGCTCGCGAAGCGCGGGTTCCTGCAGGACGTCGGGAAGGACGACCCGAAGCTCGCCAGCACGTACGTCGCCGGCGCGGTGGACTCCTACGAGTACAAGGGAGTGGACGGCACGTTCGGGTACCCCTGGTACCTCAACACCGACGTGAACTACTGGAACTCGACGATGTTCGCCAAGTGCGGCCTCGACGCGGAGAACCCGCCGAAGACCACCGACGAGCTGTTCACGCAGGCGAAGACCATGCACGACAACTGCCCGACCGACTACCTGATGAGCCGGAAGCCCGGCCTCGGCGACTTCACGCTCGCCGGCGTCAAGGTGCTCAACGCCGACGGCACGAAGTTCACCTTCGCCGACTCGTCGAAGGCCGCCGACCTGATCGAGCGCTACAAGGACGCGTACCAGGACGGCTACATGCCCTCCAACGTGCTGAACAGCGACTACCTCGGCAACTCCACCCTGTTCACACAGGCCAAGGTCGCCTGGACCACCGGCGGTGCCACCTCGCTCGCCGACTTCGAGAAGAACAACCCGTCGCTCAAGGGGAAGGTCACCGTCAGCCCCGCACTCGACACCCCGCCGCTCTACGTGCAGGGCCTGTCGGTCTCGAGCAAGTCCAAGCACCTCGCCACCGCCGAGGCCTTCGCGAAGTTCATGACGAACGCCGAGAACCAGGAGGCGTTCGCCCACAAGGTGAACATCTTCCCGTCCACCACGTCGTCGCAGTCCGACCCGTACTTCTCGAAGGACGACGGCACCGTGAACGGCGAGGCCCGGGTCCTGGCGAACGAGGCCCTGAAGACGGCGAAGGTCATCAACCCGGTCGAGGCGAACTCCGCGATGACGGACTTCCTCGACCAGCAGATCGCCCTCGCGATGAAGGGCCAGGTGTCGCCCGAGAAGGCGCTGCAGACCGCCCAGACCAAGATGAACAGCCTGCTGGCCAACGGCTGATCCGGTCCCGGAGAAGGAAGAGGGAGGATCGTCATGCGTGCGAACCGCTGGTACACGCCCTGGTTGCTCGTCCTGCCGGCACTGATCTGGCTCGTCGCGTTCAGCCTGTGGCCCTCGATCAACACGGTCCGGTTGTCGTTCACGAACGCCAGCCCGCTCGGCGGCGTCAGCCAGTGGGTCGGGGTCCAGAACTTCCAGACCCTGCTCGCCGACCCCCAGGTGTGGGAGGCGCTACTCAACAGCGTCATCTACATGGCGGTGTGCCTGCCGCTGCTGACGGTCCTCCCGCTCCTCATCGCGGTGCTCGTGCAGCAGAAGCTGCCCGGGATCGCGTTCTTCCGCACCGCGTTCTACACGCCGGTCATCGCGTCCGCGGTGGTCGTCGGGCTCATCTGGACGTGGATCCTCGACGACCGCGGTGTCATCAACGAGATGGCGCAGGCCCTCGGCGTCGTGCAGGGCAGCGTCCCGTTCCTGACCGACCGCTGGCTGTTGCTCCTCAGCGCCATCAGCCTGACGGTGTGGAAGGGGCTCGGCTACTACATGATCATCTTCCTGGCCGCCCTCGGGAACGTCGGCAAGGACCTGCACGAGGCCGCCGCGCTCGACGGCGCGGGCGCGGTCCGACGCTTCTGGTCGGTCACGATGCCCGGGGTCCGCGGCACCATGACGCTCGTCGGGATCCTGGTGTGCGTCTCCGCCCTCCGGGTGTTCAGCGAGCTCTACATCCTCACGAACGGCACCGGTGGGCCCGGCGGGCAGGACAACTCGCTCGTCATGCTCATCCAGCAGTACGCCCGCGGCTTCACCGGCAACCTCGGCTACGCGTCCGCCCTGAGCCTCCTGCTCTTCGTCGTGACGCTCGTCCCGATGCTGGCCCTCGCCCGGATGAACAGCAAGGCGGACAAGTGACGAACACGACCAGCACGACCGAACCCGTCGTCGGCGGCGCGCAGGGTGCTGCCAGCCCGACGCCGGACGTGACCGGCGCGACCGACGCGGGACGGGCCTCCAGGCAGAACGGACGCGGGCGGCGCCGCGCGGTCTGGGGCGTCATGTCCACCCGCGAGAAGGTGCTGCGCTACGCACTGCTCATCGTGGTGCTCTTCATCACGATCGGCCCGTTCCTGTGGCAGCTGTCCACGTCGCTCAAGGGTGCCGGCGAGGACATCTACACCGCGAACCCGTCCTTCATCCCGACGGAGCCGACCTTCGAGAACTACCTCAAGGTCGCCGCCGCGATCCCGGTGTGGCGGTACATCGGCAACTCGTTGCTCGTCGCCGCGATCGACGTCCTCGGCAACATCGTGTTCGCGACCCTGGCCGGATTCGCCCTCGCCCGTCTGCAGTGGCGGCACCGGAAGCTCGTGCTCGGCCTGTTCCTCGGCACCCTGGTGCTGCCCGGCGAGGCGACGATCATCTCGCAGTTCGTCACCGTGAAGGACCTCGGCCTGGCCGACAACCTGGTCGGCGTCGCCCTGCCCGGCATGATCGCGGCACTCAACGTCCTGCTGATGTTCAACGCGTTCCGGCAGATCCCCGAGGAGATCGACCAGGCGGCGGTGATGGACGGTGCGAACGCCCTGCAACGCCTGCGGTACATCTCGCTGCCCGCCGTGCAGGGGACCATCGCGGTCATCGCGATCTTCTCGTTCATCGGCGCGTGGGACGACTTCCTCTGGCCGCTCATCGTGCTGCAGTCGCCCGAGAACCTCACCCTGACCGTCGGGTTGCAGTACCTGCAGGGCACGTTCGCCACCGACCAGCGGATGATCGCGGCCGGCACCATGATCGCCTTCATCCCGATCGCCGTGATCTTCGCCGTCCTGCAGCGCTTCTTCTTCAAGGGCGTCGAAGAGGGCGGTGTGAAGGGCTGATGCGCTTCGGGGTCAACTACACGCCCTCGGTCGGCTGGTTCCACTCGTGGCTCGACTTCTCGCGGTCGGACACCGCCAGGGACCTCGAGGCGATCGCGTCGATCGGCGCAGACCACGTGCGGATCTTCCCGCTCTGGCCGGTCGTCCAGCCGAACCGGACGCTCATCCGGCAGCAGGCCCTCGACGACGTCGCGACGGTCGTCGACCTCGCCGGGTCGTTCGGGCTCGACGTCAACGTGGACGCGCTGCAGGGGCACCTGTCGAGCTTCGACTTCGTGCCGTCCTGGCTGGACAGCTGGCACCGCCGGAACATGTTCACCGACCCGGACGTGGTCGCCTCGACCGCCGCGTACGTCCGGGCGCTCGCCGCAGCGGTCGCCGACAGGCCGAACCTGCTCGGCATCACCATCGGCAACGAGGTCAACCAGTTCGCGCACGCGCCGCACCCCGCACCGCACGCGATCACGGCGGAGCAGGGGCACGCGTGGGCGGCGGCGATGGTCGCGGCGGCGCGAGCGGGGCTGTCGGACGGATCATCGGCGTTGCCTGCGTCGCCCGTGTCGGTCGGCCTGGAGGCGCGGCTCGACCCCGCCTCGTCGGTCCCGCCCGCCACCGGGTCGCGTCCCGGGCCGCTGGTCACCGTCGCGCAGTACGACGCGGCGTGGTACGACGACGCCCAGCCCTTCGGCCCGGAGCACGCGGCGGACCACGGCGACGCGACGGTCACGCACTCGTGGGTGTTCAACGGCTCCGCGGCACTGCACGGCGCACTCGGGGCCGGGTCGGTGCGGCACGGGGAGTACCTGCTCCAGCTCGCCGCCGCCTGGAACCACGACGCCGCCCGGCCGAACTGGCTGCAGGAGGTCGGCGCCCCCACCAACGTCGTCGACCCCGCCGACGCCGCCGCGTTCACCGAGCAGACCATCCGGCACGTGCTCGACGCGCAGCAGGTGCTCGGGGTGACCTGGTGGTGCTCCCACGACGTCGCCCGGTCGCTCGCCGACTTCCCCGAGCTCGAGTACGACCTCGGGCTGTTCACGAACGACGGACGACTGAAGCCCGCCGGCGAGGCGTTCGCCGCCCTCGCCCGCGCCGAGCACACCCGCGACGCCCGTGCCGCACCGACGACCACCGCGCTCGTCCTCGACGACGTGCTCTCCGACGGCACCGTCCGGCACGGCACCCGCGCCGACTGCGCCCCCGGGGGTCGGTTCGCCGCCGCCTGGCTCGCCCTGGCCGAGGCCGCACCGGACGGCCGCGGCCCGCAGGTCGTCCTGCGCTCCCGACTGTCGGACACCGCGCTGCTGGCCGCCCGAGGCATCGACCGCTGCGTCGACGTGCCGTCCGACCTCGACACCACCACCGTCCGCGTCGCCCACCCGGCGACGACGCCCTGACCCCGGAAGGCTCCATGCACGACGACATCCCCCTCACCACCGGACGCGCCCGACGGGTGCTCGACGAGCGGATCACCCCCGCGGTGCACGCGACCACGACGGCACTCCAGGCCGCCTGGCACGAGCTGCCGGGGGAGCCGGTCCCGCCGGCCGAGGGGCTCGCGCTCACGTTCGCGCCCTACGAGGTCGGCACCCCGTGGGGCGCGGCCTGGGGCACGACGTGGTTCCGGCTGACCGGGACGGTGCCGACCGAGTGGGCCGGACGCCGGGTCGAGGCCGTGATCGACCTCGGCTTCGACAAGAACATGCCCGGGTTCCAGTGCGAGGGGCTCGTGTACCTGGCCGACGGTACCCCCGTGAAGTCGATCAACCCACGCAACCAGTGGGTCCTGGTCACCGAGCGGGCCGAGGGTGGCGAGACCGTCGAGCTCTTCGTCGAGGCCGCGTCGAACCCCGTCCTGCTCGACTACCACCCCTTCCTGCCGACGCAGGAGGGCGACGTGCAGACCTCGTCCTCGAAGCGCCTCTACGCCACCCGCCGGATGGAGCTCGCCGTCTTCGAGTCCGAGGTGCACGAGCTCGCCCTGGACATCGACGTCCTGCTCGAGCTGCAGGCCGAGCTGCCCGCCGGGCCCCGACGCATGCGGATCCTGCAGGCCCTCGACGACGCCCTCGACGCGCTCGACCTGCAGCACATCCCGGAGACCGCCGGGGACGCCCGCGCGGCGCTCGCCGAGGTGCTCGCCGCTCCCGCCGAGGCCTCGGCGCACACGATCTCGGCCGTCGGGCACGCCCACATCGACTCCGCCTGGCTCTGGCCCGTGCGCGAGACCATCCGCAAGGTCGCCCGCACCACGTCGACCATGACCGAGCTCATCGACCAGACCGACGACTTCCTGTACGGCATGTCGAGCGCGCAGCAGTACGCGTGGATCAAGGAGCACCGCCCCGAGGTCTACGCCCGGGTCAAGGCGGCGGTCGAGGCCGGCCGGTTCCTGCCGATCGGCGGCATGTGGGTCGAGTCCGACACCGTGATGCCCACCGGCGAGAGCATCGTCCGGCAGTTCTCGCAGGGGCAGCGGTTCTTCGAGCGCGAGTTCGGCATCCGACCGAAGGGCGTCTGGCTGCCCGACAGCTTCGGGTACTCGCCGGCGCTGCCGCAGCTCATGCGCCGCGCGGGCTTCGAGTGGTTCTTCACGCAGAAGATCTCGTGGAACCAGGTGAACAAGTTCCCGCACCACACGTTCCTGTGGGAGGGCATCGACGGGTCGCGGGTGTTCTCGCACTTCCCGTCGATGGACACCTACAACTCGCGCTTGTCGGGCAGCGAGGTCGCGAAGGCCTCCCGTCAGTTCCGCGAGAACCGGCTCGCCACCGGATCGATCGCCCCGGTCGGCTGGGGCGACGGCGGTGGCGGTACGACCCGCGAGATGACCGGCACCGCCGCGCGGTTGGCGGACCTCGAGGGCAGCGCGAAGGTCCGGTGGGAGCACCCGGACACGTTCTTCGACCGCGCGAAGGCCGAGCTGACCGACCCGCCCGTGTGGGTGGGGGAGCTGTACCTCGAACTGCACCGGGCCACGCTCACGTCGCAGCACGGCACGAAGCAGGGCAACCGCCGGTGCGAGCAGCTGCTCATCGAGGCCGAGCTCTGGGCCGCGACCGCCGCCGCCCGCACCGACTTCACCTACCCGTACGACGAGCTCGACGCCCTGTGGCAGCAGGTCCTGCTCCAGCAGTTCCACGACATCCTGCCGGGCACCTCGATCGCGTGGGTGCACCGCGAAGCGGTCGAACGCTACGCCGAGACGGCCGCGGCGCTGACCGCGATCATCGAGCAGGCGCTCTCGGCGCTCGCCGGTGCCGGGGACGCGGCCGTCGTCGTGAACCCGGCCCCGTTCCTCCAGGCCGGTGCACCCGCGCAGGGCGCCGTCGTGGCGACCGACGTGCCGGCGGCGACCGCCGTGTCCCTGACCGAGCAGGACGGCGGGTACGTGCTGGCGAACGACCTGGTGCGGGTCGTCGTCGACGCGCAGGGGCTCGTGACGAGCGCCGTCGACCTGGCGAGCGGGCGCGAGGCGATCGCGGCCGGCCAGGCGGCGAACCTGCTGCAGCTGCACCAGGACTTCCCGAACATGTGGGACGCGTGGGACGTCGACCGGTACTACCGCAACCGCGTCGAGGAACTCGTGTCGACCACCGGGCTGACCGCGTCGGTCGACGACGCCGGGGTCGCCCGCGTGGTCGTCGAGCGGGCGTTCGGTGACTCGACGGTCCGCCAGGAGATCGCCCTGGCGCCGGAGTCGCGCACCCTGGAGTTCGACCAGGTGACCGACTGGCACGAGACCGAGAAGTTCCTCAAGGTCGCGTTCCCGCTCGACGTCCGCGCCGAGCACACCGTCGCCGAGACGCAGTTCGGCGCGCAGAAGCGGGTGACGCACACGAACACCTCGTGGGAGGCCGCGAAGTTCGAGACCTCGATGCACCGCTACGTGCTGGTGTCCGAGCCGGGCTTCGGCGTCGCGCTCGTGAACGACTCGATCCACGGCTTCGACACCACGCGCGACGCCGTCGACGGGCACGTCACCACCACCGTGCGGCTGTCGCTGCTGCGGGCACCGCGGTTCCCGGACCCCGAGACCGACCAGGGCGTGCAGACGCACCGGTACGGCATCGTCATCGGCACCGACCAGCTCGGAGCCACGTCGGCCGGCGTGCGGATGAACGCGGGCGCGCGAACCATCACCGGGGCGCACGGCTTCGACCCGCTCGTGCAGGTCTCCGGCGACGTCGTGCTGTCGAGCGTCAAGCTCGCCGACGACCGGTCCGGTGACCTGGTCGTGCGCGTGTACGAGCCGACCGGGCAGCGGGGGACCGGGGCCATCGCCCTGTCCGAGGCCGACGGTGCTGCGTTCGGGCCGGCTGCCGAGGTGACCCTGCTCGAAGAGGCGCTGGCCTCGGCCGGCACCGTCGACGCGTCCTCGTTCGCCGTCGACGCCTACGAGGTCCGCACCTTCCGCTTCCCACGCAAGTGATCCATCCATCCACGCAAGGAGGAACGCCATGAAGAAGTCCACGAAGTTCGGCATCGCGACCGCACTGGTCGCCATGCTCGCGGCACCACTGGTACCCGCTGCAGCATCCGCGGCGCCGTCCTCGTCCGGGGCCAGCCACGGGCAGGGCACGTCACACGGCGGACGCCACGGACACGGACACGGGCACCACGCCGTCCCCACGAAGTCGGGGCCGACGAGCATCGCCTACGTCGAGGTCAACAACGACGAGCTCGCCAACGTCGGGCGGTACACGCTGGAGAACGGTGCGAACGCCTTCGACGTGGCGATCATCTTCGCCGCGAACATCAACCGGGACGCGGACGGCAAGGCGGTCCTGTACGCCAACGAGAACGTGCAGCGAACCCTCGACCAGGCCGCCACGCAGATCCGCCCGCTGCAGGCCAAGGGCATCAAGGTGACGCTCTCGGTGCTCGGCAACCACCAGGGCACCGGGCTGGCGAACTTCACCTCGAAGGCAGCCGCACGGGACTTCGCGGCGCAGGTGTCGGCGACCGTCGAGAAGTACGGACTCGACGGCGTCGACCTGGACGACGAGTACTCCGACTACGGCGTGGACGGCACCCCGCAGCCGAACCAGCAGTCGATCGGCTGGCTCATCAGTGCCCTGCGTGCGGACATGCCGGGCAAGATCATCTCGTTCTACGACATCGGCCTGTCGTCCGACGCTCTGAAGACGGCGAACCCGTCGATCGGCGGCAAGCTCGACTACGCCTGGAACCCGTACTACGGCACCTACACGGCGCCGACGATCCCGGGCCTGCCGAAGTCGAAGCTGTCCGCCGCTGCGGTCGACATCCAGAACACCCCCGAGGCCACCGCCGTCTCGCTCGCGCAGCGCACGAAGGCCGACGGGTACGGCGTGTTCATGACGTACAACCTGCCGGGAGGCGACGAGTCCGCCTACGTCTCGTCGTTCACGAAGGTGCTGTACGGACAGGCCGCGTCGTACCGCTGACGCGTCCGTCCTGACGGCGGCTCGCGCCCCGTGCTCCCCGGCTCCGGCCTGGAGGCGCGGGGCGCGTCCGTCGTCCGGGTCCCGCTGGTCGGGCTCCCGCGGCCTGGTGCGAGGGGTCCCGCGTTCGGCGCTTGGCGTGGTGCGAGGTTGGGGACCCAGGGTTCGCCCTGGTGCGAGGTTGCGCACTCGGTGCGAGCACGCGGCCATCGCACCGAGTGCGGAACCTCGCACGGAGTTCGGCGGACCTCGCACCGTGCGAGGTGCGCGGCCGTACGATCGCCGCATGGAGCTCGAGTTCCGCGGCGAGGTGATCGAGTGGCGCGGCCCGTCACCGTTCTTCTTCGCCGTCGTGCCGCCGGACGCCGCCGAGGTCATCGCTGACCTCGCGCCGGTGCTCACCTACGGGTGGGGTGTGATCCCGGCGCGGGTGACGATCGGCTCGGTGACGTGGACGACGTCGCTGTTCCCGAAGGACGGTGGGTACCTCGTGCCGTTGCGTGCGGCGGAGCGGAAGCGTGCCCGGGTGGAACTCGGCGACTCCCCGGAGATCACCCTGGAGTTCGCCGGCCCCTGACGGAGAGCCACCGACCGCCAGTCCTCCACAGGTCCGTCGATCGCGATACCTCCCCACAGCCATCGACGTCGGGCCCCGGTGTCGCGGTCCTGCTCCCTACCGTCGATGGTGTGGAGGGGAGGTGGCGATGGTCGAACGACCACGACATCCCAAGAAGGACATCGAACGGGTCATGCGCGGGGCAGAGGTGCGGGGATGGCGCTTCGCGAAGGGGAGGAAGTACTACAAGGCGTACTGCCCGTGCGGCGAACACCTACACACGGTCCACTTGACGCCGTCGAACCCCTGGTACGTTGTGCATCTGAAGTATCGGCTCGCGCGAACGGGCTGTGAGGACAGGAGAACGTGATGACGAACTACCTCGTGCGGCTCGAGTGCGTGGCACAAGTCGGGGCAGCGGACGATCCGCGCGCAGCCCTCTCGGCGGACTTCGACGCCATCGCAGAAGCACTCTTCGACCTCGACGACGTCCACGACCAGGACCTGACCACTGACCTGTCGACCGGCACGCTCACCTTCTCGATCGGTGTTGACGCGGACGACGAGCCCGGTGCGCTCGACCGTGCGCTCGGAGCCGTCCGGACCGCGCTGCACGTCGCTGGACGCGGCACTCCCGGTTGGGAGCAGCAGTACCGGATGCTGCGGCAGGAAGTCGGAGAAGCGCCGCTCGGAGCGCTCTAGGGGAGGCTCGGGAGCGAGCGACCGTTCGTCGTCTCAGCTGTCGTGCGTCACAACCAGGTGGCGACGCCGCCGTGCCCGGAGCAGGTCCCTCGCCGTGACTGGCTGTAGCTGTAGGCACCGTCGACGCACTGAGCCGTGGCTCCGGCCGGCGCGCTCGAAGCGGCTTCGGGCCGACAGACCGTGTCTCCGGCGGAGTTGACGTAGGTGCCGCTCGAGCACGTCGGTGCTGCGGGAGGTGCGGGGGCGACGTAGGTGCCGACCGTTGTGACCTGCGTCACCGGGGGTGTCGTAACGTGTTCGCTCGTCAGGACTCGACCGGACTCCACGCCGTCGGTGTAGGTGACCGTGTAGGTCTTCGTGTTGATGCCTTGCACCCCGGGTGTCGTGACCGTCGAGGTCCCCTGCGACAGCGTCGAGCTCTCCACCGTCGTGGACCCGAAGGGGATCTGGGCCGTCTCGGTCACCTGCTTCGTGGTGACCACCGGAGTCGGCGACGGGGTCGGTGTGGGTGTCACCGTGCGCGTGGGCGTCGGAGACGTCTTCGGCTTCGCGGACACCGTCGCACTCGAAGTCTTCGCGGCGGCGACTGTTGCCGGTGCGTCTGGCAGCGGGTGGGATGTGCCGTAGGCGGAGGTGGACCCGATCAGTGCGGCGAGAGCGATGCCGGCACCGATCGCGGCAGTAGCGCGCTTCCTCGGGATCCGGAGCCACGTCGACCGCCGGAAGGCGACGGCATAGAGCGTCGTGGGCAGGATGACCAGCGCGATCATCGCCAGCATCCCCCAGATTCCGGTCGACGCGAAGCCGGCAAGCGCGAGGATTGCGGTTCCCACGATGCCGACCCACGTGATGATCGGTACCCGACGACGGGTGCGTGGCGCGCGCTGGCTTGTTGTCTGGCGGGGGTTCGGCACTGAGCTCCTTGGTATGGCGAGAACAGCTCAAGTGTCCTGGGATCAGCCCCGCCGTCCCATCCCCAGTTCTGGGTGGGGTCGAGCGCACGGTACGCACGTGGTGCGAGGTTGATCCCTCGGTGCACCGGAAGAACCGCGCATCAGCTGACGAAGCGCGGCGCCGAAGGAGGAAGAAGAGAGGGGATGACGGGAATCGAACCCGCGTGGCCAGTTTGGAAGACTGGGGCTCTACCATTGAGCTACATCCCCGCGCCTGCGCACCAGGCGCAGCCCGACCATCGTAGCGGACGAACGAGCACCGACATGCCGACGCGCGTCATCCCGAAGCCGGACGCCGGTGCCGAGCACACCATCCGCTGGTCGCGGGTGGTCTCGTACGTACTGGTGGTCCTCGCCGCCGCGGTGCTGTCCCTGCGCCCCGACCTGTTCGGTGATCCGCAGTCGCAGCCCGCGCACGCACTGCTGCACGTCTGGCGGATCGTCGTCGGGCTGCTGCTCGCCGTGGCCGCCCTCGGGGTCCAGGTGGCCGTCGGGATCCGGTGGCGGCGGGGTCTGCGACGCGCCGCGGAGGACGACTGAGCAACCCCCGGGAACAGCGCGCCGTCGGACCGCTAGACTCACCGGGGTCGCATGCGCCCTGCGCGTGCGCGGCCGATCCCTGGCACAGACCAACGGGGCGTAGCTCAGCTTGGTAGAGCGCCCGCTTTGGGAGCGGGAGGTCGCAGGTTCAAATCCTGTCGCCCCGACCAGGTCCTTCGAGCACCACCGACCACACGAACGTCAACCAACAGGAGAACATCCCTTGGCCACCAGCACCGTCGACAAGGTGAGCGACACCCGCGTCAAGCTCACCGTGAACGTGACGCCGGACGATCTCAAGCCGAGCATCGACCACGCCTACAAGCACATCGCCGAGCAGATCAACATCCCCGGCTTCCGCAAGGGCAAGGTCCCGCCGGCGATCGTCGACCAGCGCGTCGGCCGCGGCGAGGTCCTGAACCACGCCGTCGGTGACGCCATCGACAACTTCTACCGCCAGGCGGTCGAAGAGCAGGAGCTGCGCATCCTCGGTCGCGCCGAGGCCGACGTCGCCGAGCTGCCGAACGTCGCGGACTTCACCGGTGACCTCGTCCTCACCTTCGAGGTCGACGTCCGCCCCGAGTTCGACCTGCCGGACTACTCCTCGTACGAGCTCACCGTCGACGCCGTCGAGGTGTCGGACGACGAGATCGAAGAGGAACTGCAGAACCTCCGCACCCGCTTCGGCACGCTCGTGACGGTCGACCGTCCGGCGAAGACCGGCGACTTCGCGCAGATCGACCTCACCGCCACCATCGGTGACGACGAGGTCGACTCGGCCACCGGCGTCTCCTACGAGATCGGCTCCGGCGACCTGCTCGAGGGCATCGACGAGGCGCTCGAGTCCCTGACCGCCGGTGAGTCGACGACCTTCGAGTCGAAGCTCGTCGGTGGCGACCGCGAGGGCGAGACCGCCCAGATCGCCGTCACCGTCACCGCCGTCAAGGAGCGCGAGCTCCCCGAGGCCGACGACGAGTTCGCCCAGATCGCCAGCCAGTTCGACACCATCGACGAGCTCAAGGCGGACCTCAAGGAGCAGATCGCGAAGTCCAAGACCTTCGGTCAGGGTGCCGCGGCTCGCGACAAGCTCGTCGAGAAGCTCACCGAGGACGTCAACATCCCGATCTCGGAGCAGCTCATCGCCGACGAGGTGCACCGTCACCTCGAGCAGGAGAACCGCCTCGAGGACGAGGAGCACCGCAAGGAGGTCTCCGAGTCCAGCGAGACCGCCTTCCGCTCGCAGATCCTCCTCGACGCGATCGCCGAGAAGGAAGAGATCCAGGTCTCGCAGGAGGAACTGACCCAGTACCTCATCCAGGCCGCCGCGCAGTACGGCATGGAGCCGGCCGAGTTCATCAAGGTCATCGACCAGAACGGCCAGATCCCCGGCATGGTCGGCGAGGTCGCCCGTTCGAAGGCGGTCGCGACCGTCCTGTCCAAGGTGACCGTCAAGGACACCAACGGCGACGCCGTCGACCTGTCCGCCTTCACGGCGGGCGTCGCGCAGGAGCCGGCAGGCGACGCCGAGTAACGATCTCGACGCCACCAGCACGAAGGACGGGAGGCACGGTGCCAGCTGGCACCGTGCCTCCCGTCCGTTGTTTCCGCACCTTCGCATTGCCGACAGCGAACAGACGAGAACTGGTGCGTTGCACCCGATAAGTTCGACAACAAGCGACAACTGAACGGGAGCTTTTCCATGGCCGAAGCAACACTGAACCCCAGTGTTTTTGACCGCCTTCTGAGAGACCGGATCGTGTGGCTCGGCTCCGAGGTCCGCGACGACAACTCGAACGAGATCGCAGCCAAGCTGCTGCTGCTCGCCGCCGAGGACCCTGAGAAGGACATCTACCTCTACATCAACTCGCCCGGTGGTTCGATCACCGCCGGCATGGCGATCTACGACACGATGCAGTTCGTCCCGAACGACATCGTCACCGTGGGCATCGGCCTCGCCGCGTCGATGGGACAGTTCCTGCTGTCCTCCGGCACGCCCGGCAAGCGCTACATCACGCCGAACGCGCGCGTGCTGCTCCACCAGCCGTCCGGTGGCTTCGGCGGCACCGCGGCCGACATCCAGACGCAGGCCAAGGTCATCCTCGACATGAAGCAGCGCATGGCGGAGCTCACGGCCGAGCAGACCGGCAAGTCGATCGAGCAGATCCTCAAGGACAACGACCGCGACAACTGGTTCACGGCGCAGGAAGCGCTCGAGTACGGCTTCGTCGACCACCTCCGCGCTTCGAGCGCCGAGGTCATCGGCGGTGGTGGCACCGTCGGCGACGGCGAGACGCCCACCAGCGCAGCCGAGCCCGACGCCCAGTCCTGATCACCACCGAAGAAAAGGAAACGAGAATGCATCTCCCCATGCTCGGTGGCGCGCAGAACGTCCCGGCTCCGTCCAATCGGTACATCCTGCCGAGCTTCGAAGAGCGCACGGCCTACGGCTACAAGCGCCAGGACCCGTACGCCAAGCTGTTCGAGGACCGCATCGTGTTCCTCGGCGTGCAGGTCGACGACGCGTCGGCTGACGACGTCATGGCCCAGCTGCTCGTGCTCGAGTCGATGGACCCCGACCGCGACATCGTGATGTACATCAACTCGCCCGGTGGCTCCTTCACCGCGATGACGGCGATCTACGACACGATGCAGTACATCCGTCCGCAGATCCAGACGGTCTGCCTCGGCCAGGCTGCCTCGGCCGCGTCGGTGCTCCTCGCCGGTGGCACCCCCGGCAAGCGCCTCGCACTGCCGAACGCCCGTGTGCTGATCCACCAGCCCGCGACCCAGCAGGGTGGCGGTCAGGCGTCCGACATCGAGATCCAGGCGGCGGAGATCCTCCGCATGCGCACCTGGCTCGAGGAGACGCTGTCGAAGCACTCCAACAAGACGCCGGAGGAGATCAACCACGACATCGAGCGCGACAAGATCATGTCCGCGCAGGAAGCCGTGGAGTACGGCCTGATCGACCAGGTCCTCACCAGCCGCAAGAACCTGCCGGCGCTCGTCAAGTAGCACCAGCAGAACGACGAAGGCCCCGCACCGGACGGTGCGGGGCCTTCGTCGTCGTGCGGTGGTCAGTCGTCGGTGTCGTCGGACTCGGGGGCCGGCTTGCGGCGCAGGAGCAGCAGCACCGCGACGACGACGCCGACCAGCACGACGCCACCGGCGCCGATCCAGATCGCGTCCGACGCGGCCGAGTCGCTCGACCCCGAGGCCGTGCCGGTGGTGGTGTCCGCACCGGCGTCGTCGTCACCCGCGGTGGCGCAGGTCGGGGGCTTCGCCGCGCCCGAGGCCGGCGTGAAGCCCGACGGCGCCTTCCACGTGAAGGGGTACTCGTCGGACACGGTGTGCCCGTCGGCGGAGACGATCTGCCACTCGACGGTGTACTTGCCCGAGTCGCCGAGTGCGGCGGTCGTGGTCATCGACGGCCCCTCGACGTCGACGCAGCCGTCCTCGTAGTACCTGCGGTCTGGGCCGACGATGCGGAACGCGAAACCCGACCCCGAGTCGCCGATGTCGAGCAGCTTGTCGTTCGTCGTGATGTCGAACGTCTCCGGCAGCTCGGTCAGGGTGCCGCCGACCTCCGGGTCGGACGAGATCAGGTAGTTGTGCGCGCTGGCGGGGCCTGCGAGCCCGAGGACCGAACCACCGGCGATCGCGACGGCCGCGGCGGTCCCGGCCACGAGCCTCCGGGCAGAGGACCGCGGCCGGGCCCGACGCGAGCCGCGCTGCGTCACTTGGCGGAGCTCCGACGACGCGTGCCGGCGACGGCGACGACCAGGGCGACGGCGCCGAGCACCAGGCCGCCGAGGCCGAGGAACCGACCGACCAGGTCGGGGTCGCTCGAGGTGGCCGTGCCGGCGGCCTCGGCCGTCGGGGTCGCGGCGATCGGGTCACCGTCGTCGTCCGTCGCCTCGGCGGCGGTCAGCGTGATCGAGGGTGCCGGGTGCTCGGGCTCGGCTTCGCCGGCCTGCTGCTCCTGGTTCCACTCGACGCTGCCCTTCTCGCAGGTCTGGATCGCGGGGAACTCGACGAGGTCACCGGCCTTGCCGTCCGGCAGCGAGAACGAGAGGGCGAAGGTGTCGCGCTCGTCGGCGGGCAGGGGGGTCTTCGCGGTGTACGTGACGCTGGTGACCCGCTCGGCGGCGGCCTCGTGCTCGTCGGCGGCGGCGGCGGACGGGTCGGTGTAGGGCTCGGTCGCCTTCGTGATCTTCCAGTTCGGGTTCACGGTGGGCGTGACCTCGATGACGGACTCCGGCACCTGGAACTCGATCTTCGTCGTGGGGGAGCCGTCGCAGCCGTGCGGGACCGAGAAGGTCGCCGTGGTGTACGAGTTCGCCGCGGTCGACGTGGCCGTGGCGGACACGTGTGCGCTGGCCGCCGTGGCGCTGCCGAGGACGATGACGGCTGCGACACCGAGGGTGACGGCGCCGCCGGCGGCGAGACGCTTCTGCATGGGGTTCCTTCCGGGGTGGTCCTGCACTGTGGTTCTACAACATGTAGAGAAGTCCGGATCACCGTAGCAGGCTCGCACGCCCTGGGCGAACGCGCGGGCGGATCCCGGAGGGGCATCGCGGTCGGTGTCACCGGTTGCGGTTAGGCTCGTGTCCACGACGAGGTGCCCACCAGCAGCGGTGCACCAGCGGTGGTGCGACAGCGCGGCCGGCATGTCCAATCAGGGAGGCACGGGAATGGCACGCATCGGAGAGAGCGGCGATCTCCTCAAGTGCTCGTTCTGCGGCAAGAGCCAGAAGCAGGTCCAGCAGCTCATCGCCGGACCGGGCGTCTACATCTGCGACGAGTGCGTCGAGCTCTGCAACGAGATCATCGAGGAACGTCTGGCCGAGGCGGGCGAGGACACCGCGAGCGGGGACTTCGAACTGCCCAAGCCGCGGGAGATCTTCGACTTCCTGCAGGAGTACGTCATCGGGCAGGACCCGGCCAAGCGTGCCCTCGCGGTGGCCGTGTACAACCACTACAAGCGCGTCCGCGCCCAGGGCCAGATCACCGCCGCCGAAGACCGCGACGACATCGAGATCGCGAAGTCGAACATCCTGCTCATCGGCCCGACCGGCTGCGGCAAGACGTACCTGGCGCAGACCCTCGCCAAGCGTCTCAACGTGCCGTTCGCCGTCGCGGACGCCACCGCCCTGACCGAGGCCGGCTACGTCGGCGAGGACGTCGAGAACATCCTCCTCAAGCTCATCCAGGCCGCCGACTACGACGTGAAGCGCGCCGAGACCGGCATCATCTACATCGACGAGGTCGACAAGATCGCCCGCAAGGCCGAGAACCCGTCGATCACCCGCGACGTCTCGGGCGAGGGCGTGCAGCAGGCGCTGCTCAAGATCCTCGAGGGCACGGTCGCCTCGGTCCCGCCGCAGGGCGGCCGCAAGCACCCGCACCAGGAGTTCATCCAGATCGACACGACGAACGTGCTGTTCATCGTGGCGGGTGCGTTCGCCGGGCTCGAGGACATCGTGTCCTCGCGCGTCGGCAAGCGCGGGATCGGCTTCGGGGCACCCCTGCACAGCGCCACCGACCACCAGGACCTGTACTCCGAGGTGCTGCCGGAAGACCTGCACAAGTTCGGTCTGATCCCCGAGTTCATCGGTCGTCTGCCCGTCGTCACCACGGTGTCGCAGCTCGACCAGGCGGCGCTCATGCAGATCCTGACCGAGCCGAAGAACGCGCTCGTCAAGCAGTACCAGCGGATGTTCCAGATCGACGGCGTCGAGCTCGAGTTCGACCAGGGTGCGCTCGAGGCCATCGCGGACCTCGCGGTGCTGCGCCAGACGGGTGCCCGTGGCCTCCGGGCGATCCTCGAAGAGGTCCTCGGCCCGGTGATGTTCGACGTCCCGTCCGACGACGACGTCGCCCGCGTGGTGATCACCCGCGAGTCCGTGCTCGAGAACGCCGCGCCGACGATCGTGCCGCGACCCCGGGCCAAGCGCGTCGAGAAGTCGGCGTAGCGCGCCGCCTCTTCGCCGTCCACGACGGACACGACCAGAACGACAGGACACCTCGGGATCTCGAGGTGTCCTGTCGTTCTGGTCGTTCCCCCCCCCCCGAGGGGCCGGCTACTCCAGCCCGCGGCGCCGCAGCAGCGGACCGACCTCGGCATCACGGCCGCGGAAGTCCCGGTACGCCTCGAGCGGGTCCTTCGCCCCGCCGACCCCGAGCAGACGCTCAGCGAACCGCTTGCCGGCCGCACGGTCCAGCCCGCCGTTGTCGCGGAACCACTCCACCGTGTCGGCGTCGAGCACCTCGGACCAGATGTACCCGTAGTACCCGGCGTCGTACCCGCCCGAGAACGTGTGCGCGAAGTACGTCGACGAGTACCGCGGCGGCACGGCCTCGACGGCGATGCCGGCGGCTGTGAGGGCGTCTCGTTCGAAGTCCTCGACGGACGTCACCGCGGCCGCCTCGGCAGCCGACAGCCGGTGCCACGCCTGGTCGAGCAGCGCTGCGGCGAGGTACTCGGTCGTACCGAAGCCCTCGTTGAACCCCTCGGATTCGCTGAGCCCCAGGACGAGCTCGGGCGGCAGGGGCGCCCCGGTCTCGTGGTGCTTCGCGTAGTTCGCCAGCACGGACGGCCACGACAGCCACATCTCGTTCACCTGGCTCGGGAACTCGACGAAGTCGCGCTCGACGTTCGTGCCCGAGAACCGCGGGTAGGTGGTGCGGGCGATGAGGCCGTGCAGGGCGTGCCCGAACTCGTGGAAGAGCGTCTCGACCTCGTCCTGGATGAGCAGGGTGGGGGAGCCGGCAGCGGGCTTCGCGACGTTGAGGTTGTTGACCACGACGGGCAGGGTGCCGAGCAGCTCGGACTGCTCGACGACCGGGTTCATCCACGCGCCGCCGCGCTTCCCGTCGCGCGTGTAGAGGTCGAGCAGGTACAACCCGACGGGCTCGCCGTCGTCGCCGGTGACCTCGAAGACCCGGACCTCGTCGTTGTAGCCGTGCAGGTCCGGGCGCTCGGTGAAGGTCAGGCCGTACAGGGCGCCGGCGGCGTGGAAGACCCCGTCGTGCAGGACCCGGTCGGCCTCGAAGTACGGGCGGAGCGCGGTGCTGTCCGCGGCGAACTGCTCGCCGCGCAGGATCTCGGTGGCGTACGCCCAGTCCCACGACTCGATGTCGAACCCGACCGTGCGCGACCGGACCGCGCGTTCGTCGTCGGCGTTCCGTGCGGCGGCGCCGACGAGCGAGGACAGCAGTCCGTCGACGGCCTCGGGGGTCTTCGCCGTCTCGTCGGCGGTGACCACGGCCGCGTGGTTCGGGAACCCGAGCAGCTCGGCCCGCTCGGCCCGGAGCCGGACGATGCGGAGCAGCACCTCGCGGTTGTCGTACTCGTTGCCGCGACGACCGCGGGCGAGCGAGGCGCGCATGATCCGCTCGCGCAGGGCACGGTTCGCCAGCGAGGACAGCCACGGGTGCCCGGTGTAGAGCGGCAGCGTGATGAGCCAGCCGTCGAGGCCCCGGTCGGCGGCAGCGGCGGCGGCGGCGGACTTCGCCCCGTCGTCGAGCCCCTCGAGTTCGTCCTCGCTGGTCACGTGCACGGCGGAGTCGTTGGTGTCCTCGAGCAGGTTCCGCTCGAAGGTCGTCGTGCGGGTCGAGAGCTCCTGGTTGATCGCGGTCAGACGCTCCTTGCCCTCGTCGTCGAGACCGGCGCCGGCCAGGGTCATCTCGGCGTGGGTCCGCTCGACCAGCCGCAGCGCCTCACCGGTCAGTCCGGCGGCCTCGGCGCCGTCGCGCACCTCCTGCACGCGGGCGTACAGGCGGGAGTCGAGCGTGATCGCGTCGCGGTGTGCGGCGAGGAGCGGGGAGACCTCGGCCTCGAGGTCGTGCAGCTCCGGGGTGGAGTCGGCCGACGACAGCGTGAAGAACACGTGGCTGACGCGGGTGAGCAGCTGCCCGGACCGCTCGAGTGCGACCAGGGTGTTCTCGACCGTCGGGGCGTGTGGATCGGTGGCGATGGCCTCGACCTCGGCGCGCTGCTCGGCCATGCCGGCCTCGAACGCCGGTCGGTAGTGCTCGAGTCGCACGTCGCCGAAGGGCGGCAGGGCGTAGGGGAGGGTGCTCGGGACGTCGAACGGGGTTGCCATCTGCCCACCCTATGCACGGGTGCTGGAGTCCGTTCCTTCCCATGACACCCGGACTGGGAAGCGGGATCGGGCGTCCCTGGTCGGAAGAACCGACCCGGTACGCCCAGAACGACCAGGTACGCCCGGAACGGCCCGGCGAGCGCACCTGCGCCCGGCGCGACCAGCGAGCGGACTGGAGGCCCGTGGCGGCGCCGCCACGGGCCTCCAGTCCGTCGTCGGTCGCGTGTCAGCGCATCGCTGCGTCGATCAGGGTCACCGCAGCACGGCGCGCGTGCGCGGCAGGCGCCGTGGTGCCGGCGATGGCCGCGGTGGTCTGCGCGCCCTCGGCGAGCAGTGCGAGCTGCGCGGCGAGTTCCTCGGCGTGCTCGGGGTCGGCGACGACCTCGGCGGTGAGCCGCTGCACGAACTGCTGGAACGAGTCCTTGTGCTCGCGCGCGATCTCGGCGACCGCAGGCGAGGTCGCGCCGAGCTCGCCGAACGCGTTGATGAACCCGCAGCCGCGGAACGTGTCGTCGCCGAACCACGACTCGAGGAAGTCGTAGACCGCCAGGAGCTTGTCGCGCGGACTGGCCGCAGCCTCGACCGCGCCGTGCACACCCTGCTCCCACATGTCGTGGCGACCGGCGAGCACCGCGGCGATGAGCTGCTCCTTGCCCGGGAACGCCGCGTACAGCTTCTTGAGGGAGACCCCTGCGCCCGTGCGGATCTCGTCCATCCCGACCGACTGGATCCCGCGCGTGTAGAACAGCTGGTCCGCGACCTCGACGATGTGTGCTCGGACGTCCGGCTCGACGGTGCTGGTGGCCATGTGTGTACCCCGTTCCCTGAGTGTTCACCGTTCTCGAGTTGCGCTGGGAACGGGCGTTCTCTACTGTAGTCCACATCGGCGGAGAACGATCGTTCTCCGCGATACTCAGGGAAGGAACGATCATGGGTGCCATCACCGTCGGAACCGAGAACAGCGTCGACATCGAACTCCACTACGAGGACAAGGGCCAGGGGCAGCCGATCGTGCTGATCCACGGCTTCCCCCTCGACGGCAACTCGTGGGAGGGGCAGGTCCCGATGCTCCTCGAGGCCGGCTACCGCGTCATCACGTACGACCGCCGTGGCTTCGGCCAGTCCTCGCAGCCGTCCACCGGCTACGACTACGACACCTTCGCCGACGACCTGCACACGGTCCTCGAGACCCTCGACCTGCGCGACGTGATCCTCGTCGGCTTCTCGATGGGCACCGGCGAGATCGCCCGCTACATCGGCCGCCACGGTGAGGACCGGATCGCGAAGGTCGCGTTCCTGGCCTCGCTCGAGCCCTTCCTCGCCATCACCGACGACAACCCCGACGGCGCCGGCCCGATGTCGTTCTTCGAGGGCATCGCCGCCGACGTGGCGAAGGACCGCTACGCGTACTTCACGAACTTCTACCAGGACTTCTTCAACCTGTCGGAGAACCTCGGCAGCCGCATCTCCGAGGAGCGGGTCCGCAACGCCTGGAACGTCGCGGCCGGCTCCGGCTCGATCGCGTCCGCGGCCGCACCCCTGACCTGGCCGACCGACTTCCGCCAGGACATCCCGAAGGTCACCGTCCCCGCCCTGATCGTGCACGGCACGTCGGACAACATCCTGCCCATCGACGCCACCGGCCGACGTTTCACCCAGGCACTGCCCGCGGCGGAGTACGTCGAGATCGAGGGCGCCCCGCACGGCCTGCTCACCACGCACACCGCAGAGGTGAACGAGGTCCTGCGCACCTGGCTCGCCGAGTCCTGATCCCTCGGCGATCACGCGGACGTTCCCCGGCGGGAACGCCCGCATGGTGAGCAGGAATGGTCGGGTCCCCACCGGGGACCCGACCATTCCTGCACTCCAAGCGAACCGCGCAGCGCGCGCTAGTCCTCCTCGCCCGCGTCGTCGGGGTTCGTGACCTGGGCGTGGCCGAGTGCGTCGAGGTGGATCGAGGTGCCGTCGTCGAGCTCGACGATCGGCTTCCCCTCGAGGAACGTCAGGGTCCATCCCCACGTCGCCGTGTCGACGGACTCCGCCGCGAGCTCGTCCTCGACCCCGCGCACGGCGACGACCATCGTCTCGGGCAGTCGCGCAGGCGGTTCCCCACCCACGTTCCAGCGTGTGCCCAACTGCATCCGTGCCTCCGATCCGGTGGTTGACGGGCCGGGTCGCGGTCGCGACCCGGCCCGGGCAGGCGACGTTACGCCTGCTGCTCCGCGAGCTCGATCTCGGTGACGGCGAGCTCGTCGCCGTCGACGAACGACAGGTTCTCGATGCGGCCGACGGCCGCCAGGTCGACCGCCGCGCGCTCGATGAGCGCACGCGTCTCGGCGGGCGCCGCGACGACCGCACGCGTCACGGGCGTCTTCTGGGACGCCTTCGCCGCCGTCTTCGCACCGCGGATCCCGATCAGCGCCTGCCCGACGGCCGCGAGCAGCCCCGTGGGGGCCGCGTCGGTCGGCAGGTCGGTCGCGGTCGGCCAGGAGGCCCGGTGCACGCTGGTGTCGTGGGTCCAGGCCCAGACCTCTTCCGTCGCGTACGGGAGGAACGGTGCCAGCAGTCGGAGCAGCACGTCGATCGCGCCGCGCAGCGCCAGGACCGCGCTCGCCTGCGTCTCGTGCGTCGCGTCGGAAGCGGTGCCGTAGGCGCGCTCCTTCACGAGCTCGAGGTAGTCGTCGCAGAACGTCCAGAAGAAGCGCTCGGTGATCTCGAGGGCACGGGCGTGGTCGAAGCCGTCGAACGCCGCGGTGGCCTGCTCGACGACCGCGCCGAGCTCCGCGAGCATGTCGACGTCGAGGGCCTCGGTCACGCTCGTGGCGCCCTCGGGCAGCGGGAAGCCGTAGACGAACTTCGCCGCGTTGAGCACCTTGATCGCCAGTCGACGGCCGACCTTGATCTGCTTCGGGTTCTGCGGGTCGAACGCCGCGTCGGTGCCGAGCTTGGACGAGGCCGCCCAGTAGCGGACCGCGTCGGCGCCGTGCTGCTCGAGGATGGACAGCGGCGTGACGACGTTGCCCTTCGACTTCGACATCTTCTTGCGGTCGGGGTCGACGATGAAGCCGGAGATCGAGGCGTGCTTCCACGGCACCACGTCCGCCTCGAGCTGGCTGCGGAGCACGGTCGTGAACAGCCACGTGCGGATGATGTCCTGCGCCTGGGGGCGGACGTCGTACGGGTACACCAGGTCGTACAGCGCCGGGTCGGTCTCCCACTTGCCCGCGAGCTGCGGGGTCAGCGACGAGGTCGCCCAGGTGTCCATGACGTCGAGTTCGCCCTGGAACCCGCCGGGCACGCCGCGCTGGTCCTCGGTGAAGCCGGGGGCCGGCTCGGAGGCCGGGTCGACGGGCAGCTGCGCCTCGGTCGGCACGATCGGCTGGTCGAACACCGGGTTGCCGTCGGCGTCGAGCGGGTACCAGACGGGCAGCGGCACGCCGAAGAAGCGCTGGCGCGAGATGAGCCAGTCACCGGACAGGCCACCGACCCAGTTGTCGTAGCGGACGCGCATGAAGTCCGGGTGGAACGCGATCTCCTCGCCGCGCTGGCGGAGCGTGCTCTTCAGCTGCTCGTCGCGCGCACCGTTGACGATGTACCACTGGCGGGTCGACACGATCTCGAGGGGCTTGTCGCCCTTCTCGAAGAACTTCACCGGGTGCTGGATGGTCTTGACGTCACCGATCAGCTCGCCGGACTCGGTCAGCGCGTCGACGACGACCTTCTTGGCCGAGAACACGGTCTTGCCGGCCATCTCGGCGTAGAGCTCCTGGCCCGTCGCGGACTCGATCCAGGCGGGCTCCTCGGAACGCACGCGGCCGTCGAAGCCGATGATCGCGCGGTTCGGCAGCTGCAGCTCGCGCCACCACACGACGTCGGTGGTGTCACCGAAGGTGCAGACCATCGCGATGCCGGCGCCCTTGTCCTTCTGCGCCAGGTGGTGTGCGAGCACCGGGACCTCGACGTCGAACAGGGGGGAGCGGACCGTGGTGCCGAAGAGGTCCTGGAACCGCTCGTCGTCCGGGTGGGCCACCAGGGCGACACAGGCGGGCAGGAGTTCCGGGCGGGTGGTCTGGATGACGACGTCGTCGCCGCCGTCGGTGCGGTGGAAGGCGATGCCGTGGTACGCGCCGGGCATCTCCTTGTCCTCGAGCTCGGCCTGCGCGACCGCGGTGCGGAACGTGACGTCCCACAGGGTCGGGGCGTCGGCCTGGTAGGCCTCGCCGCGCTCCAGGTTGCGCAGGAACGCGCGCTGGGCGCTGGCCCGCGAGGTGTCGTCGATGGTGCGGTACGACTGGGTCCAGTCGACCGACAGGCCGAGCGTGCGGAAGAGCTCCTCGAACTGCTGTTCGTCCTGCACGGTCAGGCGCTCGCACAGCTCGATGAAGTTGCGGCGGGACACCGGCAGCTGGTCGGCGGCCTTCGAGGACTTGCCGTCGCCGCCCTCGAACGGCGGCGTGAACTCGGGGTCGTACGGCAGGGTCGGGTCGCAGCGGACGCCGTAGTAGTTCTGCACGCGGCGCTCGGTGGGCAGGCCGTTGTCGTCCCAGCCCATCGGGTAGAAGACGTGCTTGCCGCGCATGCGCTCGAACCGGGCCTTGAGGTCGGTGTGCGTGTAGGAGAACACGTGGCCGATGTGCAGCGAGCCGGAGGCGGTGGGCGGCGGGGTGTCGATCGACCAGACGGCGTCGCGGTGACCGGCGGCGTCGCGGTCGAAGCGGTAGGTGCCGTCCTGCTCCCAGACGGGCCCCCAGACCTGCTCCAGTCCGTCGACGCTCGGCTTCTCGGGCATGGGTTTGGTCATGGTGCGCCTTCCGTCCGTGTGTGCGGCACCGAGTCCGTGATGAGGTGCCTGAGTGTTGCGCGCCTGACGCGCGGTGCCCCAATCGTAGCGGCCGCGTACACGTCGGGAGCCTGGCCACGGGGCGTCCGCGGCTGCCGGCCGGGTGCCGATTACCACACCGACCTGTCGGACACGCCAAGAGCCTGCTAGTCTGTCGGAGTTTGTCCGGCGAACGCAGGGTTCGCAGGAGCTGCAACGTCGCCGTCCGCCGGACGCCCGAAGGAAGCACCGCACCCCGGAGGAACGACTTGGCACCGAACGACGCACCCCATCCGCACGGCGATCGGCCGTTGCGCACGAAGGGCGCTGCGAAGCGCGCTCGTCGCGATCTCACGAAGGACGACGTCACCGTCGTCGAGGAGTCGCTGCTCAAGCGTGCCGTCGCGGCTGCCGCGCTCGGCAACGCCATGGAGTGGTTCGACTTCGGCATCTTCGCGTACCTGACCGTCACCATCTCGCAGGTGTTCCTGCCGCAGGGCGACCCGGCCGCGAACATCGTCGCCACGTTCGGCTTCTTCGCCGCCGCGTTCATCGTGCGTCCGATCGGCGGAGCCGTGTTCGGGCCGATCGGCGACAAGATCGGCCGACAGAAGGTCCTCGCGCTGACGATGATCCTGATGGCCGCGGGCACGCTCATGATCGGCCTGATCCCGTCGTACGACACGATCGGCTTCTGGGCACCGGTCCTGCTGCTGGTCGCCCGCTTCGTGCAGGGCTTCTCGACCGGTGGTGAGTACGGCGGCGCCGCGACCTTCATCGCCGAGTACTCGCCCGACAAGCGCCGTGGCTTCATGGGCTCGTGGCTCGAGTTCGGCACCCTCGCAGGGTACGTGCTCGGCGCCTCGATCGTCACCGGCCTGCAGTTCGGCCTGTCCGAGGACGCCCTGCTCAGCTGGGGCTGGCGCATCCCGTTCATCATCGCGGGCCCTCTCGGCCTGATCGGCCTCTACCTGCGGCTGAAGCTCGAGGAGACCCCGGCGTTCCAGAAGCAGCAGGAGCAGGCAGCCGAGCGCGAGGGCCAGAAGACCCCGTTCCTCAAGCTCTTCGCCGAGAACTGGCGCTCGCTCATCATCTGCATCGGCCTGGTGCTGGTCTTCAACGTCACCGACTACATGCTGCTGTCGTACATGCCGACCTACCTCGAGCAGAACCTCGGCCAGAACGCCACGTTCGGCCTGATCCTCATCGTCATCGTGATGCTGCTCATGATGGTCGTCATCACCTTCGGCGGCCGACTGTCCGACAAGTTCGGGCGCCGCCCGGTGCTCGCCGCCGGCTGCATCGGTTTCATCCTGCTGTCCTGGCCGGCCCTCAAGCTGGTCCAGACCGGCACCGGGGTCGGCGTCTTCGCCGGCCTGCTGATCCTCGGCGTCGTGCTGGTCACGTTCACCTCGACCATGCCGTCGACGCTCCCCGCGCTGTTCCCGACGATCATCCGCTACGGTGCCCTGGCGATCGCGTTCAACGTGTCGGTGTCGCTCTTCGGCGGGACCACCCCGCTCGCGACCTCGGCGCTCATCAACGCCGCGAAGGACGCCGGGTACGGCTGGGCCGAGGACATCCCCGCGTTCTACCTGATGCTCGCAGCCGTGATCGGTCTGGTCGCGGTGTACTTCACCAAGGAGACCGCCGCCAGCCCGCTCATGGGGTCCGGCCCGACGGTCGGCTCCGAGGACGAGGTCGCGGGCGTCATCGAGGACTACAACGACCCGACGTCGGAGCTCGCGCAGTCCGACTGGGCGAAGGAGTTCTCGACGAGCGAGATCCCGATCATCTCGGCCGACGCAGCGTCGGGCGGCGAGAAGAAGGAACCCGCCGGCTCGTGACCACGGGGCCGCCCCGCGGCAACCCGGCCAGGAGGCCCGGTGCACGTCCGTCGCGGACGCGCGCCGGGCCTCCTGGCCGTTCCGGGGCCGTCGGTGACGTCACGCGCGCAGCGACAGTCCACGGGCACGCGTGAGCGTGGACTGTCGCTCAGCCCACGAGGTCGGCGGCGGGGCCCGCCGCCAGCCGCTCCGCGGCGTGCAGCAGCCGCGCCGTCACCGGGTGCGCCGGGCGCGCGAAGACCTGGGCGGCCGGGCCCTGCTCGACGACCGCGCCGCGGTGCACCACGAGGACGTCGTCCGCCATCCGCCGGACCGCTCGCAGGTCGTGCGACACGAACACCATCGCCACCCCGGTCTCGTCGCGGAGCCGTTCGAGCAGCCGCAGCACGGCGTCCTGCACCGTCGCGTCGAGGGCGGTCACCGGCTCGTCGAGCACGATCACCTCGGGCTCGGTCGCCAGCGCGCGGGCGATCGCGAGCCGCTGCCGTTGCCCGCCGGACAGGGTGCGGGGGGAGCGGGACCGCAGCGCGGGGTCGAGGTCGACCTGCCGTAGTGCCGCGTCGACCCGTTCGCCGAGCGCACCGCGCGCCCGCCGTTCCTCCCCGCGTGAGAACGCGTCGGCGAGGACCCGCTCCACGTTCCACCGTTCATCGAACGTCGCCTCGGGGTCCTGCACGACGGCCGCGACCCGGTGCCGTCGGGGGCGTCGCTCGCGCTCGAGCAGCGGGACCCAGGGTTCGTCGTCGAGCGTGACCGTGCCGGCGTCGGGTGTCTCGAGCCCGAGGAGCATCCGTGCGAGCGTCGTCTTGCCCGATCCCGAGGCACCGATCACCCCGAGCACCCGGCCGCGCTCGAGCGCGAACGACACGTCGTCGACCGCGAGCACCCCGTCGTAGCCGCGCGAGAGCCCCTGCGCCGCGAGCACCTCCCTCGCACCGTGCGAGGTCGGCTCCGAACCGTGCGAGGTTCCGGATGCCGTGCGAGCCTCGACGCCTCGCACGGCATCCGGAACCTCGCACCGAACCACAGCGGGCGCCGCGGCAGCACCGGCCGCGCGCACCAGCGCCCGGGTCGCGGGGTGCTCGGGCGCCGCGAAGACCTCGGCGACCGCACCCTGCTCGACGATCCGGCCCTCGTGCACGACGGCGACCCGGTCGGCCCACCCTGCGACGAGCCCCAGGTCGTGCGTGATGACGAGCAGCCCGGCGCCCCGCCTCTGCGCCGCTCGCAGCTGTTCCATCACGGTGACCGCGACCCCGGCGTCGAGCGCCGTCGTCGGTTCGTCGGCGACGAGCAGCACGGGGGACCCGACGGTGGCCGCGGCGATGAGGGCCCGCTGTCGCATCCCGCCCGACAGGGTCCCGGCGAGCCGGCCGTCGTTCGCGATGTCCGGGTCGAGGCCCACCGCGGCCAGGGCATCGCGCACGGCGTCCACGCGCTCGGCCGCACGCATCTCGGTGTGCAGGCGGAGGCTGTCGGCGACCTCGCGCCCGACGGGGCGCAGCGGGTCCAACGCGCCCAGGGCCTCCTGGCCGACGTAGCCGACCCGCGAGCCCCGCAGCCGTCGCCACCGCCGGTCCGTGTACCCACCGACGTCGACGCCGTCGACCGAGAACACGTCGGCGTGCACGGCGGCGCCGGGCGCGGACAGGCCGAGCACGGCGCGGGCGGTGACGGTCTTGCCGGAGCCGGACGCCCCCACCAGGGCGACGCACTCGCCGGCGTCGACGCGCAGGTCGACACCGTGCACGATCGGGGTGCCGCCGATGGTGACGGTGAACCCGCGGACGTCGAGGACGCCGCTCACCGCGCGGCCCCGGTCCGTCGGATCGCTCGGCCGAGCACGGTGACGGCGGTCGCGAGCACAACGATCGCGAGCCCGGGGAAGGTGCTCATCCACGGTGCGGTCTGCAGGTAGGTGCGGCCGTCGGCGAGCATCGCGCCCCACTCCGGTGCGGGCGGGGGCGTGCCGACGCCGAGGTAGCTCAGCGCCGAGGCCCACACGACCGCCTGCCCGACCCCGAGCGTGGCGACGGCGACGACGGGCCAGAGCGCCGTCGGCAGCACGTGCCGGACCACGGTGCGGACGGGTGAGCGGCCGAGCAGCACCGCCGTCTCGACCACCTGCGAGCTCCGGGCGGCCCGGACCAGGCCGCGCACGATCCGGGCGTACCCGGGAGCGGTCGCGAACCCGACCGCGAGCACCGCCGGCACCGGACCCGGGCCGGTCACGGCGATGACGACCAGGGCGACGAGCAGCAGCGGCAGGGCGAACGCGACCTCGGTGACGCGGCCGATGACGGCGTCGAGCAGGCGTCCGAGCCGCCCGGCCCCGGCTCCGAGCCCGGCGACGACGCCGAGCAGGACGCCCACGCCGCCGCCGATCAGGGTCGCGGCGACGCCGACGACGAGCGATGCGCGGGTGCCCGCGACCACCCGTGCCAGGACGTCGCGGCCGGACTCGTCGGTGCCGAACGGGTGCGCGCCGCTCGGTGCGGCCAGGGCATTCGCGGGGTGCACCGCGAGCGGGTCACCGCCGCCGAGCAGGGCGGGCCAGGCCGCCGCCACGACGGCGACCAGGACGACCACCCCCGCGGCGATGCCGCCGGCGCCGAGCGTCCCCCCACGGACGCGCTCGGTGCCGGCGGCGGTCTGGTGGCCGGGTGCTCCGGTCTGGAGGCCCGGGTCGGCGATCCCGCTCACCGCGCGCCCGCCGGACGGCTGGTTCCACGGCGTCGCGCACCGCCAGGGCGGGAGGTCGCGTTCCGGGCGGTGCCGCGCGGGTCGACGACCCGCTCGACGAGGTCGGCCACGGCCAGCACGACGACGTACGCGGCCGCCGACACCATCGCGATGCCGGCGACGAGTGGCATGTCCCGTTGGGTGACGGCGGTCACCAGGGCGCGGCCGATGCCGGGCAGGGCGAACACGGACTCGACGACCACGGCCCCGGAGACGAGCGACCCGAAGGCCCACGCGGACAGCGCGATCCCGGGCAGGGCGGCGTGCCGGAGCAGGTGCCGTCCGAACAGTCCGAGGCGGGTCTCGCCCCGGCCCCGGGCGGCGAGGGCGAAGGCGGAGCGCTGCGCGTCGACCACGCCGTCGCGCACGGTCTCGGCCAGGTACCCGGCGACCGGCACGGCCACGGTCAGCACCGGCAGCACCCAGCCGCGCGCGGTGCCGTCACTGACCGCCGGCACCCACCCCAGGGACGTGGCGAACACGACGATGAGCACGCTGCCGAGCCAGAAGTGCGGCATCACGCTCGCGGTGACGCTCAGTGCGCCGGTGAGCCCGGCGGCGATCCGGCCGCGCTGCGTCGAGGCCCACGCGGCGATGATCGCCAGCACCCAGGCGACGACGAGGCCGGCGACTGCGAGCGTCAGGGTGACGGGAAGCTGCTGGGCGAGGAGCGTCGCGACCGGGGTGCGGAACGCGTACGAGTCGCCGAGCTGCCCGGTCGCCAGGCGTCCGAGGAACACCGCGTACTGCACCAGGACGGGCTGGTCGAGGCCGTACTCGTGCCGCACCTGGGCGACGGCCTCGGCCGAGGCCTGCGACCCCGGTCCGCCGAGGATCGCGAGCGCCGGGTCACCGGGGATGAGCCGGATCGCGACGAAGACGATCGTCGCGACGGCCCAGAGCACGCCGATGCCCCCGGCGAGCCGCCGGAGGGCCCACCAGACCCACCGCATCCGGGTCAGCGGTCGATCCAGGCGGTGCCGAACCAGGGCGTCGAGACCGGGGTCGTCCGGATGCCGTGCACGGCTGAGCGCACCAGGAAGTGGTTCTGCTGGTCGTACAGGGGGAGCACGGTGTCGCTCGCCAGGATCGCTTTCTGCGCCTGCTCGTACAGGTCGGCGCGCTCGTCGGCGTCCGAGGTGCGGGCGGCCTGCTCGAGCAGCCGGTCGACGGCGGGGTCGTCGAGCTGGGCCAGGTTCGCGAAGTAGCCGGACGGTGCCGGTTCGATGCTCGCGCTGTCGTACAGGATGCGCAGGACGTCGGGGCCCACCTTCGTGTACGGGGCGCTCACGACGTCGTACTCGTTCGCGGCCAGTGCGGCGTACCAGCTGGAGAGGTCGAGTTCGTCGAGCACCACCTTGAACCCGACGGCCTTCTCGGACGCCTGGATCTGCTGGAACAGGCTGCGCTCGGCCGGCACCGACTGGTTCGTCGAGACGGGGAAGGTCACGGTGAGCTGCTTGCCGTCCTTCTCGCGGATGCCGTCGGACCCGACCTTCCACCCGGCGTCGTCCAGGAGCTGCTTCGCCTTGGTGGGGGAGTAGGTGAACCGGCTCTTCTCGGAGTACGCGAGCGGCTCGGCGCTCGACAGCACCGAGTACGAGCGCTCCGCGGTACCCAGGAAGAGCGACTGCAGGCCGGGGTCGATCTCGGCACCGGCGATGAAGGCCTGGCGCACCGCCTCGTCGCGGAACACCCCGTGGCCGGAGTTCAGCTCGAGCCGGTTCGAGGCGCCGGGGCGCGGCGCGTCGAGGTCGCGGATCGCGCCCTTCGCCGACGCGGCCTCGAGCTGGTCGGGCTGGGCGTTGTCGATCACGTCGACCTGGCCGGACTGCAGCGCGGCGTAGCGCGAGGTCGAGTCCGGCAGGAACCGCCACGTGATGCCGGACAGGCGCGGCTTCGTCTTCCCCCAGTACCCGGTGTTCTTCGTCAGCGTGACGCGGTCGCCGTGCTTCCAGCCGGTGACCTCGAAGGGGCCTGTGCCGACGGGGGACTCGCAGTTCGTCGCCTGCTCGCGCTCGAGCGCCTTCGGGGACTCCATGCCCACCCAGGGCTGCGAGAAGGACTCGAGCAGCGCGCTGTCCGGCCGGCTCAGTGTCAGCGTGACGGTGTGCTCGTCGGTGGCGGTCGCCTTCGTGATGGACTGCAGCGCCAGGTAGCCGGTGCTCGAAGCGGTGGCCGGGTCCTGCACGTGCTCGATGTTCGCCACGACCGCGGCTGCGTCGAACGGGGTGCCGTCGGTGAAGGAGACGTCGTCACGCAGGGTGAACGTCAGGGTCTTCCCGTCGTCGCTCGTGGTCCACTTCGTCGCGAGTTCCGGCGTGGGCTTGCCGTCCTCGAGGCCGACGAGCTCCTCGATGTACTGCGTCGCCAGGAGCGCCTGCGGGAAGTTGCCGCCGACGTGCGGGTCGAGGCAGGTCGGTTCGGCGTCGCCGGAGGCGTAGGTGAGCGTGCCGCCCGCGACCGGGGTGCTGCTCCCGGTGCTCGTGCCCGGTCCGCTGCAGGCCGCCAGGACGAGCAGGACCGCCGAGGCACCCGCGGCTGCGGCGAGGGTTTTCTGTACTGAGTCCAAGATCATGGCGGAACGAGTCTAGCGGTTAACTGGGACCCATGGACGAACCGATCCGCCGCGGTGGCAGACCCCGACGCTCGAGCGCCGAGGTGCTCGCGGACGCCGCCGCCGAGCTCTTCCTCGAGCAGGGGTACGGACGCACCACGGTCGACCAGATCGCTGCCCGCGCCGGGGTCAGCCGCGCGACGTTCTTCAACTACTTCCCGGCGAAGGCCGACGTGATGTGGCTCGAACTCGACGCCGCCGTCGCCGGGCTGCCCGGGTACCTCGCCGCGTCGACCGAGCCGAGCGCAGTCCGGGCGGTCGAGCAGGCGCTCCTCGCCGCCGCTCGTGCGCACGACCCCGAGCGGGTGCCGTGGGCCGTCGCGCAGGCCGAGGTGATGGGCATCGGACCCGAGCTGGTGGCCGGTGTCGCCGTCCGGGTGACGGCACAGCACGAGGCCGTCGCCGCCTTCGTCGCGGGTCGCACGGGGGACCAGCCGCGCGCGCTCTGGCCGCAGACGGTGTCCGGCGCGATGCTCGGGGCCGCCGCCGCGGCGTTCGGGGTGTGGGTCACCGACGGCGTCGGCCGGCGTGCGCTCGTCGAGTACGTCGCAGCGGCGCTCGCCCCGGTGGTCGCGGGCCTCGACGCCCGCTGACGCTCACGCGGTGCGCGGGATCCCCGCACGCTCACTCCGTGCGCAGGGTTCCCGCACCGCCGGACGCCACGTCCTCCACGGTGCCGTCCCGCACGACCTCGGGCACGTCGCCGTCGGTCGGCACCAGCGACTCGTCGCCCGGGTAGCTCAGGGTGAGGACGGCCTCCTCGATGTACGGGCTGTCCTCGAGCGACTTCTCCACGTCACGCAACCGCACCGCCACGTGCTCCTCGGTCTCGTTGCCGGTCAGGTCGACGGCAGCGACCAGGTACACCCGCGACGGCCCCACGAACTCCAGGTGCAGGTAGGTGACCCGCTCGACCTGCGACCGGCCGAGCAGCTCGACGAGCACCGCGTTCTCGAGCTCGGGGGACGTGCTCTCGCCGAGCAGGAACCGGCGGTTGCGGTCGATCAGGACGATCGCGACGACCCCGAGCAGCACGCCGATCGCGATGGAGCCGAGCGCGTCGAACACCGCCAGCCCGGTGACCTGGTGCAGGAACACCCCGAGGAACGCCACGACCAGGCCGATCAGCGCCGCCGCGTCCTCGGCGAACACCGCACGGAGCGTCGGGTTCGACGACTGCAGCACGTGCCGCAGCACCGGGACCTTGCGCTTCGTCGCGGCACCGTGTGCCTGCCGGTAGGCCTGCAGGAAGCTCGTGCCCTCGAGCAGGAACGCGACCCCGAGCACGACGTAGTTGAGCACGACGTCCTCGGCCGGCCCGGTGTCCCCGAACTCCGAGATGCCGTGGGAGATCGACACGATGGCGCCGGCCGTGAACAGGCCGAACGCGGCGAACATCGACCAGATGTAGGTCTCGCGCCCGTACCCGAGCGGGTGCGCGGTGTCCCGCTCCTTGCCGCCCCGTCGTTCGGCGACGAGCAGGAACACCTCGTTTCCGGTGTCCGCCCAGGAGTGCGCCGCCTCGGCCACCATCGAGGCGGACCCCGAGACGAGCGAGGCGATCGTCTTCGCGATCGCGACGAGCAGGTTCGCCCCGAACGCGATCAGGACGGTGACGAGTGACTCGGGGCGTTCTTCTGCGGGCATCACTCAAGCATGCTCCCGTCCGGTAAAGTCGTGTTCCAAGAGCATCGATCCGGCCATCACCGGGGAGCTTCCGGAAGAACGCGGAGCGCACCAGCGCCTCCGTCAGTAGAACCGGGCGGGTTCGGGACCGTCACCACCCCGACACAGAGTGGTCGCACAGCGCACGTTGGGCGGCAAACGAGGTGGTACCGCGGAACCTGCTTTCGTCCTCGTGGAGATCGAGCGAACCCACAAGGAGTCCCGGTGCCGTACCCGTTGAACGCCGATGCCGATGGCGTCGTCCCCTCGCCGAGCTTCCCCGCCGTCGAGCGGGGCATCCTCGCCTTCTGGAAGCGCGACGACACGTTCCAGGCGTCGATCGACGCGCGGCAGGGCTGCCCGGAGTGGACCTTCTACGACGGTCCGCCCTTCGCCAACGGCCTGCCGCACTACGGGCACCTGCTGACCGGGTACGCCAAGGACGTCTTCCCGCGCTACCAGACCATGCGCGGCAAGCAGGTGCACCGCCGCTTCGGCTGGGACACCCACGGCCTGCCCGCCGAGCTCGAGGCGATGCGCCAGCTCGGCATCACCGAGAAGCACGAGATCGACGCCATGGGCATCGACGTCTTCAACGCCGCTGCGAAGCAGTCCGTGCTGCAGTACACCGACGAGTGGCAGGAGTACGTCACCCGTCAGGCGCGCTGGGTCGACTTCGAGGACGACTACAAGACCCTCGACGTCACCTTCATGGAGAGCGTGCTCTGGGCGTGGAAGCAGCTCTGGGACAAGGGCCTGGCGTACGAGGGCTTCCGGGTCCTGCCGTACTGCTGGAACGACCAGACGCCGCTGTCCAACCACGAGCTCCGCATGGACGACGACGTCTACAAGATGCGCCAGGACCAGTCGGTCACCGTCTCGTTCCCGCTGCACGGCGACCGCGCTTCCGCGCTCGACCTGACCGGTGTGCGTGCGCTCGCCTGGACGACGACTCCCTGGACCCTCCCGACGAACGCCGCCCTCGCGGTCGGCCCGGACATCGCGTACGCGGTCGTCCCGGCAGGGCCTGGAGGCGCGGCCGACGGTGGCGAAGCGGGTTCCGCCTCGTACCTCCTCGCGTCCGACACCGTGGCCGCGCACGCGAAGGAGCTCGGCTACGCCTCGGGTGACGAGGCGCTCGCCGCCGTCGCGCGCACGCTCACGGGCGCCGAGCTCGACGGCGTCGAGTACGAGCGCCTGTTCGACTTCCTGGCCGACCAGGAAGGCTACGAGAACGCGTGGCGCGTCCTGGTCGCCGAGTACGTCGAGACCGGTGAGGGCACCGGCGTCGTGCACCAGGCTCCGGCCTACGGTGCCGACGACCAGGAGGTCTGCGCCGCAGCCGGCATCCCCGTCGTGCTGTCCCTCGACGAGGGTGGCGTCTTCACGTCGCAGTTCGGCGAGGTCGCCGGCATGCTCTGGTCGGACGCGAACAAGCCGCTGACCAAGGCTGTCCGCGACGCCGGGCGGCTGCTCCGCCAGGCGTCCTACGAGCACAGCTACCCGCACTGCTGGCGGTGCCGGAAGCCCCTCATCTACAAGGCCGTGTCGTCGTGGTTCGTCCGGGTCACCGAGCTCCGCGACCGCATGGGCCAGCTCAACCAGGACATCAACTGGGTGCCGGACAACGTCAAGGACGGCCAGTTCGGCAAGTGGGTCGGCAACGCCATCGACTGGTCGGTCTCGCGCAACCGCTACTTCGGCACGCCGATCCCGGTGTGGCAGTCCGACGACCCCGAGTACCCGCGCACCGACGTGTACGGCTCGCTCGCCGACATCGAGCGCGACTTCGGTCGCCTGCCGGTGAACGCCGAGGGCGAAGTGGACCTGCACCGGCCGTTCATCGACGACCTGACGCGGCCGAACCCCGACGATCCCACGGGCGGGTCGACGATGCGCCGGATCACCGACGTGTTCGACGTGTGGTTCGACTCCGGCTCGATGCCGTACGCCCAGGTGCACTACCCGTTCGAGAACGCTGCGTGGTTCGAGTCGCACAGCCCGGCCGACTTCATCGTCGAGTACATCGGGCAGACACGCGGCTGGTTCTACGTCATGCACGTGCTCTCCACCGCGCTGTTCGACCGGCCGGCGTTCCAGAACGTCATCAGCCACGGCATCGTCCTCGGCTCGGACGGCCAGAAGATGTCGAAGTCGCTCCGGAACTACCCGGACGTCTCCGAGGTCTTCGACCGCGACGGTGCCGACGCCATGCGCTGGTTCCTGATGTCGTCGTCGGTGATCCGCGGCGGCAACCTCGTCGTCACCGAAGAGGGCATCCGCCAGGGCGTCCGCGAGTTCATGCTGCCACTGTGGTCGACGTACTACTTCTTCACCCTGTACGCGAACGCCTCGGGTCCCGACGGGTACCGGGCCCAGCGCCGGACCGACTCGACCGACGTGCTCGACCGGTACCTGCTCGCGAAGACCCGGGTCCTCGTCACCGACGTCCGGACGCACCTCGACGCGCTCGACACCCCGCTCGCGGCCCAGGCCGTCCGCGACTTCGCCGACGTGCTCACGAACTGGTACGTCCGCCGCTCGCGTGACAAGTTCTGGACCGGGGCCGACGCGGACGCCGGAGCCGAGACCCGTGCGGCGTTCGACACGCTGTACACCGTGCTCGAGACCCTGACCCGGGTCGCCGCACCGCTCGCGCCGCTCGTCACCGAGGAGATCTGGAAGGGCCTGACCGGCGGGCGCAGCGTCCACCTGACGGACTTCCCGGACCCCGACGAGTTCCCCGCCGACGACGCTCTCGTCGACGCGATGGACCGCGTGCGCGACGTCGCCTCGAAGGGGCTGGCGCTCCGCAAGGCCACCGGCAAGCGCGTCCGCCTGCCCCTCGCCACGCTGACCCTGGTGGTACCGGACCCGGCCGCGGTCGAACCGTTCGCCGACATCCTGCGCGACGAGCTCAACGTCAAGCGCGTGGTGCTCGAGGCCCAGGCCGAGGAATCGCTGGCGCAGTACGGCATCGAGCGGAAGCTCACCGTGAACGCCCGCGTCGCCGGCCCCCGCATCGGCAAGCAGGTGCAGCAGGTGATCCCGGCCGCCAAGAAGGGCGACTGGACCGCGACCGAGTCCGGCGTGACCGTCGGTGGCGTCGACCTGATCGAGGGCGAGTACTCGCTCGACCTCACCGTGGCCGACGCCTCGGTGGCCGTGGCGTTCCTCGACGAGGGCGGTTTCGTGGTGCTCGACACCGTGACGACGCCCGAGCTCGAGGCCGAGGGGCTCGCCCGTGACGTCGTCCGCGCCGTCCAGCAGGCGCGCCGCGACGCCGACCTCGACGTCAGCGACCGCATCGCCCTGACCCTCCGGGTGGACGACACGGCCGACGGTGCGGTCCGCGCGCACCAGGAGCTCATCGCCGGGGAGACCCTGGCGACGAGCGTCGAGATCGTGCCCCTCGGGGCGGACGACGCCACCACCGACGTCGGTGACGGTGCGAAGGTATCCGTGGAGGTAGCACGCGCATGAGTGACGACGGCCAGTACGACGACCACGAGGCGAACGAGGAGTTCGTCGGACACGACGAGTTCGATGGACGCGACGAGGACGGCATCCGGATCCCGGTCGGCCCCTCCGGCGACGCTCCGACCGACGCCGTGCCCTACGGCGGCGACGACGACGAGGTCCGCCGCGTCGAGGCCGCCCTGTACGCCCGCATCGGCGAACAGGCCCCGGAGCGCCGACTGACCGCCACCCGCCGTGCCGTCGAGCTGCTCGGCGACCCGCACCTGGCGTACCCGGTGATCCACATCACGGGGACGAACGGCAAGACGTCGACCGCGCGCACCATCGAGAGCATCGTCCGGGCCCACGGGCTGCGCACCGGCCTGATGACGAGCCCGCACCTGGTGTCGATCCGGGAGCGCATCGTGGTCGACGGCCAGCCGATCGCGGCGGACCGGTTCGTCGAGAACTGGGACGACATCGCACCGGTGCTCGAGATCACCGACCGTGAGCTCGCCGACAAGGGCGAACTGCCGCTGACCTTCTTCGAGGCGCTCACCGTGCTGGCTCTGGCGTGCTTCGCCGAGGCGCCGGTGGACGTCGCCGTGATCGAGGTCGGCATGGGCGGCGAGTGGGACTCCACCAACGTCGTGCAGAGCCAGGTGTCGGTGTTCACGCCGATCGCCATCGACCACGCGAAGCAGCTCGGTGCCACGGTGGCCGAGATCGCCCGCACCAAGTCGGGCATCGTCAAGCCGTCGTCCGCCGTGGTGTCGAGCCGCCAGGTCCCCGAGGCCCTCGCCGAACTCGAGCGTGCCGCCGAGCTCACCGAGTCCACCCTGGCCGTCGAGGGCACGGGCTTCAGCGTCGTCGACGTCACCCCGGCCGTGGGTGGACAGCTCGTCACCGTGCAGGGCATCGCCGGCCGCTACGACGACCTGTTCCTGCCGCTGTTCGGCCGGCACCAGGCCGACAACGCCGCCGTGGCGATCGCGGCGGTCGAGTCGTTCCTCGGTCGCGGGGCCCAGGCCCTCGACGAGGACGTCCTGTCCGAGGGCATCGCCGGCACGACCAGCCCCGGTCGCCTGCAGCCCATCGCGACCGACCCGACCGTCGTCGTCGACGCCGCGCACAACCCGCACGGGGCGAAGGCCCTGGCCGAGGCGCTGCCGGTCGCGTTCCCGTCCGAGCACGTCGTCGGCGTCGTCGGGATCCTCGGTGACAAGGACGCACGAGGGTTCGTCCGCGCGCTCAAGGACACCGTCGCCACGTTCGTCGTGACGCAGCCGCCGGGGGAGCGTGCGCTCGACGCGGACGAGTTCGCCCGGGTCGTCGTCGACGAGGTCGGCGAGGACCGCGTCGTCGTCGAGCCCTCCTTGGCGTCCGCACTGCAGGAAGCGCGCAGCCTGGCCGACGAGGCGGACGCCGAGGACGCCCTCGTGCTCGTCGCGGGCTCCATCGTGATGGTGGGCGCGGTCATGGACCTCGTGCACCGCGAAGGCGAGGCGAAGTGACGGACGCAGGGGGAGCCTCCCGGCCGGGCCGCGCACCGCGCACCCGCAAGCCGCGCCGCGAACGCGGGGCGCAGGAGAGCCTGCTGTCGATCACGCTGGTGCTCGAGTCGATCATGTTCTTCTTCCCCATGCTCGTCGTCTTCGGCAAGGGCACGCTGCCGCCCGCCGCGGCCTTCGGCGGCGGCATCGGCGCGATCATCGTCCTCGCAGCTGCCTCACGTCTGACGGGCAACCGAGCCGGTGTATGGTTCGGGTGGCTGCTGCAGGCGGCCATCCTCGCCACCGGGTTCATCGAACCGTTCATGTTCGCGGTCGCCGTGGTGTTCCTGGCGCTGTGGGTCTTCTGCTTCGTCAAGGGCGGTCAACTGGACCGTCAGAACGCCGCGCGCCGAGCGGCCATGGGCGAGGACTGACCACCACATTCGACCCCGAACACAGGGAGTACTGCGTGTCCGACTTCGAAGAGACCCTCGTCCTCGTCAAGCCCGACGGCGTCGCCCGCCAGCTGACCGGTGAGATCCTCCGCCGGATCGAGGCGAAGGGCTACGAGCTCGTCGACCTGAAGATGCTCACCGCGCCGCGCGACCTGCTCGACGCGCACTACGACGAGCACCAGGGCAAGCCGTTCTTCGAGCCGCTCGTCGAGTTCATGCAGTCCGGTCCCGTCGTCGCCGTGCGCGTCGCGGGCAACGGTGCGATCGCGGGCTTCCGCTCGCTCGCCGGCACCACCGACCCGACCTCGGCCGCACCCGGCACCATCCGTGGTGACCTCGGCCGCGACTGGGGCCTCAAGGTGCAGCAGAACCTGGTCCACGGTTCGGACAGCCCCGAGTCGGCCGCGCGCGAGCTCGCGCTCTGGTTCGCCTGAGCGACGGGGACGACGTGACGAACAACGACCGACCCACCAAGAACGAGCGTCGTCAGCACGCCCGAGAGGTCGCACGGCAGCGCGCCGACGCCGAGAAGCGTCGCAAGCGCCGCAACAAGTGGTTCCTGCAGGGCGGCATCGGCCTGGGCATCGTGGCGATCGCCGCGATCATCGCGATCGTCGTGGTGAACGTGAACAACGCGCCCGTGGTGTCCGCAGCGGGGCCGAAGAACATGGCCACCGGTGCGATCCAGTTCACCGGCCAGGACGGCGAGGTCACCCCGGTGACGACGCCGGCCGTCTCCGCGACGGGCTCGGCCTCGCCGGTCCCGACGGCGAACAGCGACGGCGCCGTGACGGTCACCGAGTACGTCGACTGGGCCTGCCCGGTCTGCAAGCAGTTCGAGGCGGCCTACTCCGACCAGATCCTCGACAAGGTGAAGTCGGGCGACGCGACCCTGGCGATCCAGCCGGTGTCGATCCTCGACCGCAGCTACGCGGGCTCCCGCTACGCCAGCCGTGCCGCGAACGCCGCCATGTGCGTGGCGAACTACGCACCGGACAAGTTCCTCGACGTGCAGACGCAGTTCTTCGAGAACCAGCCGGCCGAGGGCACGAAGGGCCTGACCAACTCCGAGATCGCGAAGCTCGTCAAGGCAGGTGGCGCGACCGGTTCGGACCTGTCCGAGTGCCTGTCCACCGAGCAGTTCAAGGGCTGGGTGACGAAGTCCACGCAGGCCGTCACCACGAACGAGGCGCTCGCGGGCGCGCAGGGCTTCGGCACGCCGACGATCGTCGTCGACGGCAAGCGCCTGGACGACCTGAGCACCGTCATCACCGCGATCGACGCCGCGGCGAAGTAGCACTCCCCGAACGACCGACGACCGACGGCCCTCGCTCCCATCCGGGAGCGGGGGCCGTTCGTCCTGAGCGGAGAAGGCTAGAACGCCCGGCTGTGCTCCCGGACGAACGCCGCGAACGCGTCGACGTCGGCGAGGGACGCAGCGCCGTCCGCGTTGTACTGCTCGCCGTCGACGATGATCGTCGGCGTGCTCGTGATCCCGTCGAGCGACGAGTTCGGCACCGGGTCGTTCATCGCCCGGTTCGTGGCGTCGGCGACCCACCCGGCGAAGTCCTGCCCGGTGATGCACGGTGGCACGGCCGGGTCCGTCGCTCCGGCTTCGCGCGCCAGGGACGCCAGCTCGTCGTTCGTGAGTCCGCGCGTGCTCTCCGACGGCTGGTGTTCGTAGAGCGAGGTGTTGAACGCCAGGAACGCATCCGGGTCGTGGTCCGCGACGCACGCGGCAGCCGCGGCGGAGCGGGTCGAGTACCGCGATCCGAGCGACACGCGGTCGAGCAGCCCGAGCGGGTGCAGCTCGAGGGTCGCGGTGCCGTCCTCGACCCACTGCCGGATCCGAGGCATCTGGGCCGTCTCGAACTGGTTGCAGTACGGGCACATGTAGTCCGCGTAGATCGTGATCGCGGTCTTCGAGCTGTCCTGCTCGGTGGGCGTCGGCGTCCCGCCGTCGGGCACCGCCCTCGTCTCGACGGGCACGATCCTGCCGTGCACCCCGGTGAGCAGGACGCCGTCGCTCGCCGCGTTCCGCGGACCCGGCCCGGCGGGCTGCACGGAGTTCGCGATCACCAGGACGACCACCGCGACCACCGCGAGGCCGCCGACGATGATCCCGCTGATGCCGAGTGTGCGACGGCGGCGTCGGCGCGACTGCTCCGCCGCCCGTGCCGCTCGCGCGCGTTCCCGCGCGGCCAGCCGGCGCGCGCTGCTGCTCTCGATCTCGCTCATCGATCCCGAGCGTAGGGGCAGCGGGCGCGGCTCAGAAGCTGGTGAGGACCGCGGGGAACTTGATGATGATCGTGACGATGATGACCAGGTAGTTCGCCAGCGCGAACGCCCAGCTGAAGGGCAGGAGCGACCGCCCGACGCGCTGCGCCCCGGCGCCGAAGCGACCCTGCGCCATGTTCCAGATCGTGAACACCCAGAACATCGGGATGGTCATCGACCACACGAGCATGCACCACGGGCACAGGGCGCCGATGACGAAGACGGTCTGCGTGAACAGCCAGGTCACGAACACCCACGCCAGGAAGACACCGGTGTTGAACGTGATCCAGAACCAGCGCGAACCGTTCCGGAACCCGGCGAGCAGCAGCACCGCGACGGCGATCGGGGCGACGAACCCCATGACGCCGAGCAGCGGGTTCGGGAAGCCGAACAGGTGCCCCTGCCAGCTGGCCATCACGTCGGAGCAGTTGATGAACGGGTTCACGTCACAGCTGAGGACGGCCTTCGGGTTCTCGTACTTCGTGAACTCGTCGAGGACGAGCCGGAACGAGCCGAACAGGCCGACGATCCCGGTGACGAGCAGGAAGACCGCCATCGCGATCGGACGACGGGGGGCAGGTGCGGACGCGGTCACGCGGTCATCATCGCATGCGGGTTCCGGTGCTTTCCGGGTGCGGCATGCGATAATGCCTGGAGGTCGTGCGGCCAACCGCACACCGAAGAGAGCTTTCCGAGTGACGCCCCACCGGGCCGAACCCGGACGATCCGGTGCGGTGAGAGCGCACTGTGGTCGGGCAGCGTCACTCCGACGCCGAGCCGGACCGGGCCGGGTGCCCGGACCGGAACGGGCGCGGACGCAACGAGAAGTTGACGCGGACCGATCACGAGACAGCGAGCGCGGGGGCGTCGACGCCGCCCGCCACGACACAGAATTCCCGCCACCCGAAGGGGTGCGAGTGGGGCCGAGGAGTGCACCAGTCCATGGTGGAGCAGAACAACGACAACACGACCAACGACGAGAACGCGCCGAAGCGCCGGAGCCGCCTGTTCGGCGGTCGCCGCGCCCGGTCGTCCGGCCAGGAGGCCCGTGGGAGCGCCGAGCAGGCACCCCACGCCGACGAGACCCTCGCGCTGACGGGCGGCGCTGACGCCCGTCCCGCGGCCAGCGTCGCGTCGGCCGGTTCGCCGGACTCTCCCGGATCGCCGGACTCGCCGGACTCGCCCGACTCCCCGGCCTCGCCGGCGTCGCCCGTCGAGCCGACCGACACAGGGGCGGTCTCCGTCGCGGTCGAAGCCGTCGCCGACAGCGGTGCCGAGCCGCACGACGTGAGCACGCTGACCGGTGACCTGCCGGTCGTGACGGGCGACCGGTCGGGCAGCGCGACCGACGGGGCGGACGCGGGCCGCGCCTCCCGTCCGGCCGACGCCGCACCGACGGCCGAGGCGAGCGACGACGCCGCGCCCGCCGACGAGCCGTTCGTGCCGAAGGCCACGAGCACGCTCAGCCTGATCTTCCACGCGCCGGTGCTGCCGGAGCTGCCGCAGCGCGCGCCCCGGTTCGACCGCGACCGTGATCGTGACGAGGACGACCGCTACGACCGCGAGGACCGTTTCGATCGCGATCGCGACGACCGCGACGACCAGGGCGGCTCACGCCGTCGCTCGCGTCGCCGTGGTTCGAGCGCCGACCGCGAGGCCCGCGAGCCGCGCGACCACCAGGAGCCGCGCCGCCGCGAGCCGGAGCTCATCACCGAGCCGCAGCGCATCAAGGGCTCGACCCGGCTCGAGGCGAAGAAGCAGCGCCGTCGTGACGGCCGCGACGCCGGACGCCGCCGCCAGGTCGTCAGCGAGGACGAGTTCCTCGCCCGCCGCGAGAGCGTCGACCGCCAGATGATCGTCCGCTCCAGCTCGTCGACGATCGAGATCGGCGTGCTCGAGGACGGCATCCTCGCCGAGCACTACATCACCAAGTCCGAGAACGTGTCGCTCATCGGCAACGTCTACCTCGGCAAGGTGCAGAACGTCCTGCCCTCGATGGAGGCCGCGTTCGTCGACATCGGTCGTGGCCGGAACGCCGTGCTCTACGCCGGTGAGGTCGACTGGAACTCCGTCGAGACCGGCAACCACGGTCGCCGCATCGAAGCAGCGCTCAAGCCGGGCGACAAGGTCCTCGTGCAGGTCACGAAGGACCCGGTCGGCCACAAGGGCGCCCGCCTCACCAGCCAGATCTCCCTGCCGGGTCGCTACCTGGTCTACGTGCCGAACGGCTCGATGAACGGGATCTCGCGCAAGCTGCCGGACACCGAGCGTGCCCGACTGAAGAAGATCCTGAAGGAGGTCCTGCCGGAGCACGCGGGCGTCATCGTGCGCACGGCTGCCGAGGGCGCGACCGAGGAGCAGCTCACCCGCGACGTGCAGCGCCTGACCAGCCAGTGGGAGGCCATCCAGAAGAAGGTCGCCGGTGGTCACGCCCCGGTGATGCTGCACTCCGAGCCCGACCTGCTCATCAAGATCGTCCGCGACGTCTTCAACGAGGACTTCACGAAGCTGATCATCGACGGCGAGGCCGCCGGCGGCACCATCGACGAGTACCTGTCGGCCGTCGCCCCGGACCTCAAGGACCGCGTCGTCCGGTACGAGGGCCCCGACTCCTTCGAGGAGTTCCGCCTCAACGAGCAGATCGACAAGGCGCTCGACCGCAAGGTCTGGCTGCCCTCCGGTGGTTCGCTCGTCATCGACCGGACCGAGGCCATGACGGTCGTCGACGTCAACACGGGCAAGTTCGTCGGCTCCGGCGGCAACCTCGAGGAGACCGTCACGAAGAACAACCTCGAGGCCGCCGAGGAGATCGTCCGGCAGCTCCGCCTGCGGGACATCGGCGGCATCATCGTCGTCGACTTCATCGACATGGTGCTCGAGGAGAACCGCGACCTCGTGCTCCGCCGTCTGGTGGAGTGCCTGAGCCGTGACCGCACGAAGCACCAGGTCGCCGAGATCACCTCGCTCGGCCTCGTGCAGATGACCCGCAAGAAGATCGGTGTCGGTCTGCGCGAGTCCCTCGACGAGGTCAACGCCAAGATCAACGACAACAACGCCGACCCGGGCCCGAGCAAGGGTCGTCGCAAGGGCCGTGGCGGGAACGGCAACGAGAACGGCCGGTCCGGCGGCAACGGCAACGGCAACGGCAACGGCAACGGCAACTCGGGGTCGTCGGGGTCGTCGAACGGCGCGACCAGCCAGGCGCACCAGATCACCGACGACGTGAAGAACGCGCTGTCGCGGATCGCCGCCTCGACCCTGTCGCACGACGAGCAGGAGGCGGCAGCCGCCGCGACGACCGCGACGGAGGCCACGGCACCTGCGTCGGCCGACGCGTCGACCGGAACGGACGGCACGGGTGGCGAGCAGCCGACCGGTTCGAAGCGCCGTCGCCGTGGCCGTGGTGGCCGCGGGGCTGACCAGCAGAGCGGCGACCAGCAGGCCGCTGCCGACGCCCGAACCACCGATGCGGCGCAGGCACCTGCCGCCGAGCAGCCCGATGCGCCGGAGTCGCCGGTCACCGCCGAGCCCGCCGTGACCGTCGAGGCCGAGGTGCGCGCGCCGGAGGGTGCTGCTCCGGCCGTCACCGAGCCCACGGCCGCACCGAAGGCGAAGGCCCCGGCCCGCCGTCGCGTGAGCTCGAGCGCCACCGTGACGCCGACCGACAACACCGTGGCGATCCTGGACATCCCGATCGCCGCGGCGCCCCAGCGCGAGCCCCGCGCGGTCGCCCCGGACGCCGAGTCCCTGCTCGACTCGGTGCTCCAGGCGCTCCCGGAGCCGAAGCAGCCCGGACAGGGGCGCTCGCGCTCCCGCCGGGTCTCGTCGCCGAGCATCAGCGCTCCCGCCACGCCGACGGAGGAGTCGACCGACGCCGCCGACGGCTCTGACGGCGCAGTGATCCTGGGGAACTGACGTGACGAACCCGGGCGACCCGCAGCAGCAGCGTGGGTACTACGGTGCGGGCTGGTCCCAGCCCGCACCGCCCGGCCCGGGTGCCCAGCAGCCCGGCGGGCCGGTGCCGCCGCAGGAGGGCGGTGTGCCGCAGTACGGGCGTCAGCCCGGTGCCGGCGCGCCGTACGCCCCGCCGCGGCCGCCCCGCGCTCCCGCCGACCCGCGTGGGGCCTTTGCGCCCGGCGCCTCGGTGACGAACACGGCCGGTGCGCTCATCGCCGTGGTGGCCCTGGTGCTCGTCGAGTTCGTGTCCGGGCTCTTCGGCTTGCTCGGCACCTCGCTCGTGGTCAGTCCGTTCCGGCACTACGGCGCCGGCACGAGCCTGCTCGGTGGCTTCACGACCGGGGTCTTCGTGGCGCCGTTCCCGTACTACGTGGGCGCGTTCCTGGCCCTGGCGTTCCTGACGCCGATCGACCGCCGCAGCCCGCTGCCGAGGCTCCTGCTCCGGGTCGTCCTCGCGGGCGCCGCGGGCACGGTCGCCCTGATGCTCGTCGGGGTCTTCACCGGCTCGTTCGGAGCGGCCACCGCCGGCGGTTCCCAGCTCGTCATCGACGTGCTCACGCGACCGCTGCAGAACGGCCTGCCGTTCACCGTGATGCTCCTGGCGACGGCCACGGCCGCATGGCTCTGGCTCGGTCGACCGCGCCGCGGACGAGGCACGTCGACGACTCCGGGGATGCCGGGTACCGTCCGACCCGCCGACGCGGTCCCGCCGTCGACGATCCAGCCGCAGGCACCGCAGCAGCCGCCGGCACCGTACGGGCAGGGGCGTGTGCAGCCCGACCCCCACGGCCAGTACGGCGGGCAGTACGGCGCCGGGCCGCGCCCAGACCAGCAGCAGCCTCCGGCGAACCCCTGGGGCGGTCCAGCGCCCCGCTGAGCCCGTTCGCGGCCCCTCGCACGGTGCGACGCCCCGCCGCGTCACCGCCGCCCCCTTCGAGCCGTGCGGGGTTCCGTACTCGGTGCGCCGGTCTCCGCGTCGCACCGAACCCGGAACCTCGCACCGTTCGCGCGGCCCTGCGAGCCGGCGGTGCACCGTGCGAGGCGCCGGGCGGGGCGGACCCGCACCGGGCCTCCCGGCCGTGCGGACGCGCGCTCAGAGGCCGCGCTTGTCGCGCTGCGCCACGCGCAGCCCACTGCGGATCAACCGCAGCACGAGCTCGCGACCGGTCACGGCCGAGGCACCGGCTGCCACGAGTTCGTCGTACCGCGCGAGCGGGACGTCGTAGTGGTCGTGGTCGAACGCACGCCGCGGCACACCGGCCCGCGCGGCGAACGCGTGGAGTTCCGCGTAGGATTCATCACTGACGAGGTGCGACCACAGTGTGTCGTGGGCGGGCCACGTCGGTGGGTCGATCAACACGGTCACCGTGCAATGGTACGGGTGTCGCCGTTTGACCGGACCCAGGGTGATCGAGTATTCTCGGTCCCTGGTGTCAGCGGGCCGTTCTGCCTGCGTCGCCGATCGGGCCCGGCCTTCCGGGAGCCGCTCGTGCAGAAGTGGGCACCCGAGACTTCCCTCAAGCAGAGTTACGTAAGGATTTCCACGTGGTTTACGCAGTAGTGCGCGCCGGCGGCCGTCAGGAGAAGGTCGAGGTCGGCACCATCCTGACCATCGACCGTGCCAAGGCGGACGACAAGGGCAACATCGACCTCGCCCCCGTGCTCCTCGTGGACGGTGACAAGATCACGTCGGCGGCTTCCGAGCTCGCGAACGTGACCGTCACCGCCGAGGTGCTCGACGACCTCCGTGGTCCCAAGGTCATCATCCAGAAGTTCAAGAACAAGACCGGGTACAAGAAGCGCCAGGGTTTCCGCGCTGAGCTGACCCGCGTCAAGATCACCAAGATCGCGTAAGGGAGTCAACTCATGGCACACAAGAAGGGTGCGAGTTCCACTCGCAACGGTCGTGACTCGAACGCACAGCGCCTCGGCGTGAAGCGCTTCGGTGGCGAGGTCGTCAACGCCGGCGAGATCATCGTCCGCCAGCGCGGCACGCACTTCCACCCGGGCGCCAACGTCGGCCGCGGTGGCGACGACACGCTGTTCGCCCTCTCGTCCGGTTCGGTCGAGTTCGGCACCAAGGGTGGCCGCAAGGTCATCAACATCGTCAACGCGTAGTCGTTCGAACGACTGCAGCTGGAGGGGCGGGCCGAGTGCCCGCCCCTCCTTCGCTTTTCCCGCCGACGATCCCGTCGGCACAACGAAACACCTGGAGTGGACCCATGGCGACCTTCGTCGACCGCGTGACCCTGCACCTCAGCGCGGGGCACGGCGGCAACGGCTGCGTGTCGGTCCGCCGTGAGAAGTTCAAGCCCCTCGCCGGGCCCGACGGCGGCAACGGCGGTGACGGCGGCGACATCGTGCTCGTGGCCGACCCGCAGGTGACGACGCTCCTCGGCTACCACCGTTCCCCGCACCGCTCGTCGAAGAACGGGCAGCCCGGCATGGGTGACCACCGCAGCGGTGTCAGCGGCGAGGTCCTCGAGCTCCCGATGCCCGTCGGCACCGTGGTGTACGACGAGTCCGGCGAGGTCATCGCCGACCTCACCGAGCCCGGCATGCGCGTCGTCGTGGCCCCCGGTGGACAGGGCGGCCTCGGCAACGCGGCGCTCTCCACCACGAAGCGCAAGGCCCCCGGCTTCGCGCTGCTCGGCACCGAGGGCTGGGCGGGGGACATCAGCCTCGAGCTGAAGACCATCGCCGACGTGGCGCTCGTCGGGTTCCCGAGCGCCGGCAAGTCCTCGCTGATCGCGGCCGTCTCCGCCGCCAAGCCGAAGATCGCGGACTACCCGTTCACGACCCTCACCCCGAATCTCGGCGTCGTCGAGTCCGGTGACACCCGGTTCACCGTCGCCGACGTCCCCGGTCTGATCGAGGGTGCGTCCGAGGGCAAGGGCCTGGGCCTCGAGTTCCTGCGCCACGTCGAGCGGTGCGAAGCGCTGCTGCACGTCATCGACTGCGCCACGCTCGATCCGGGCCGCGACCCGATCAGCGACCTCGACGTGATCCTCGGCGAACTCGAGCGCTACCCGGTCCCCGAGGGCCAGGTGCCGCTGCTCGAGCGCCCGCAGCTCATCGCCCTGAACAAGATCGACGTGCCCGAGGCGCAGGAGCTCGCCGAGTTCGTTACCGCGGAGCTCGAGGGCCGCGGCTACCGCGTCTTCCCGATCTCCACGGCGTCCCGCAAGGGGCTCCGTGAGCTGACGTTCGCCCTGGCCGACATCGTCGAGCAGGCCCGCGCCGCCCGTGCGGCCGAGCCCGTGCCGGAGCGCATCGTGCTCCGGCCCCGATCGGTCAACGAGAAGCCGTTCACCGTGCGCGCCGAGGGCGGCGAGGAGCACCGCTTCTACCGCGTCCGCGGCGCCAAGCCGGAGCGCTGGGTCCAGCAGACCGACTTCACCAACGAAGAGGCGATCGGCTACCTGGCCGACCGGCTCGCGAAGCTCGGCGTCGAGGACGGCCTGTTCAAGGCCGGAGCCGTCGCCGGCTCGACCGTCGTCATCGGTGGCGACGGCGGCATGGTGTTCGACTGGGAGCCCACGCTCACGTCGACCGCGGAGCTCATCACGAGCGCCCGTGGGACCGACGCCCGTATCGGTGCGACCTCGCGCCCGACCCGCAACGAGCGGCGCGAGGAGTACTTCGAGCGGATGGACGCCAAGGCGGCCGCCCGTGCCGAGCTCGAGCAGGAGCGCGTCTCCGGGCTCTGGGTGGACGACGACGTGGTGACCAGCGACCAGCTCGGAACGAGCGACCAGGTCGAGACCAGCGACCAGAAGGACTGACCGCGGCATGACCGACACGACCGCCCGCACCGACCTCGGACCCGTCACCCGGCGCGAGGACATCCCGCGTGCGCGGCGGATCGTGGTCAAGGTCGGCTCGTCCTCGGTCAGCGGTGATGCCGCCGGCCAGATCGGCCCCCTGGTGGACGCCCTGGCCGCCGCCTACGGCCGCGGGACCGAGGTCGTGCTCGTGTCGTCTGGTGCGATCGCGACCGGGTTCCCGTTCCTCGGGCTCGAGGGCCGGCCGGACGACCTCGCCACGCAGCAGGCCGCGGCTGCCACCGGGCAGAACGTCCTGATGTTCCGCTACCAGAAGGAACTCGACCGGCACGGTGTCGTCGCGGCGCAGATCCTGCTCACCGCCGGCGACCTGCAGAACCCCACGCACCGGGTGAACGCCCAGCGCGCCATCGACCGGTTGCTCGCCCTGCGCGTGCTCCCGATCGTGAACGAGAACGACACGGTCGCCACGCACGAGATCCGTTTCGGCGACAACGACCGGCTCGCGGCCCTGGTGGCCCGGTTGCTCGAGGCCGATGCCCTGGTGCTGCTCTCCGACGTCGAGGCGCTCTACACGGCACCCCCGGAGCAGCCCGGCGCGACCCGCATCGACGTGGTGCCGTTCGGCGACGAGCTGGCCGGGGTCACGTTCGGCTCGATCGGTACCGCCGGCGTCGGCACCGGGGGAGCGGGGACCAAGGTCGCCGCCGCGCGGCTCGCGGCCGAGGCGGGCACCGCGGTGCTCGTGACCGACACGGCGCTGGTCGACCGCGCGCTGGCGGGCGAACACCTCGGCACCTGGTTCCACGCCGCACCGCGTCGCTGACGCAGCCCGGACCACGCCCGGAGCGGTCAGGACTCCCCGTCGGGACGGCGCCGAGTGGTCGGCGACCGTCGGCGCGGGCGTCGCGGAGCGACGGTCTGCGACCGCTCGCGTGGCGCGGGACGACGTGTCCTGACCGGCCGGCGGTGTGGACGCGACCGCCTGGAGGCCCGGCGCGGGTCCCGGGGACCGGTGCCGGGCCTCCAGGCGGTCACGACTCCCCGTCGGGACGCGGTCGTGTGGTCGGGAACCGTCGGTGCGGTCGGCGCGGAGCGACGGTCTGTGACCGCTCGGCGGAGGGGCACGACGTGTCGTGACCGGTCGGTGGGGCGGACCGGGCCCGGAGGCACGGTGCGTGTCCGGAACGCCCGTCACGAACCGATGGGCGGACCTACAATCGGTCCATGTCGTCGATCGCGCCCGCCCCGACCCTGACCGACAAGCTCGTGGCGGCACGGGCCGCCTCGTCTGCGCTCGCCACGGCGACGACCGCCGTCAAGGACGCGGCCCTCGGGGCGATCGCCTCGGCGGTGCGTGCCGCGACCGACGAGATCGTCGCCGCGAACCACGACGACCTCGTCGCCGGCGAGGACGGCGGGCTCTCCTCCGGGCTGCTCGACCGGTTGCGACTCGACCCCGTCCGGATCGAGGCCCTCGCCGCCGCGGTCGAGCACGTCGTCGGGCTCACCGACCCCGTGGGCGAGCACGTGCGCGGGTCGCAGCTGCCGAACGGACTCCAGCTCACCCAGGTGCGCGTACCGTTCGGTGTCGTCGGGGCCATCTACGAGGCACGCCCGAACGTCACCGTCGACATCGCCTCGCTCGCGCTCAAGTCGGGCAATGCCGTCGTGCTCCGCGGCGGGTCGGCGGCCCAGCACACGAACGCCGTGCTCGTCGCCCGGATCCAGGACGCGGTCGAGTCGGTCGGGCTGCCTCGCGACCTGGTGCAGATCATCGACGAGTTCGGCCGCGCCGGTGCCACCGAGCTCATGCGCGCACGCGGCCTGGTCGACGTGCTGATCCCGCGGGGGAGCGCCGCGCTCATCCAGACCGTCGTCACCGAGTCGCAGGTGCCCGTCATCGAGACCGGTGCGGGCGTCGTGCACGTGTTCCTCGACGCGTCCGCGCCCGAGCAGCGTGCGGTCGACATCGTCCTGAACAGCAAGGTGCAGCGGCCGAGCGTGTGCAACGCCCTCGAGACCCTCCTGGTGCACGAGGCCGCGGCCGAACGGCTCCTGCCGCTGCTGGCCGACCGGCTGCGGGCGTCCGGCGTCACGCTGCGCGGCGACGACGCCACGCGGGCGATCGTGCCCGGGGTGCTCCGCGCCACCGATGACGACTGGGCCACCGAGTCGATGGACCTCGACCTGTCGATCCGCGTCGTGCCCGACGTCGACGCGGCCATGGCGCACATCGCCCGGTGGTCGACGCACCACACGGAGTCGATCGTCACGAACGACGTCGACACCGCCGAGCGGTTCCTGGCGACCGTCGACTCGGCGGTCGTGATGGTGAACGCCTCGACCCGGTTCACGGACGGCGGCGAGTTCGGGTTCGGGGCCGAGGTCGGCATCTCCACGCAGAAGCTGCACGCGCGCGGTCCGATGGGCCTGCCGGAGCTCACGAGCACGAAGTGGATCGTGCGCGGGTCCGGGCAGATCCGCGGCTAGACTGAACGGCGTCTTTCCCCGACCGAACGGAGCACGAACGATGACCCTCCTCGCAGAAGCTGCTGAGCACGCCTCCGGGGCGCCCGCGTTCGTGTTCCCGATGGTCGGTGCCCTCTTCTTCATCTTCCTCGGCTTCGTGACCTGGAGCTTCCGCGACGTGGCCTACCGCCACTCCCAGAAGTTCGAGGCCACCCGCCACCACGAGACGGGTGTCGACGAGTTCGGTCACACCAAGATCTGACCGACCACTCGATGCTCGAGACCACCGGACGGCCACGCATCGGCGTGATGGGTGGCACGTTCGACCCCATCCACCACGGGCACCTGGTCGCGGCGTCCGAAGTGGCGCGGGCGTTCGACCTCGACGAGGTCGTCTTCGTCCCCACCGGACAGCCGTACATGAAGTCCGACGTCACCGACGCCGAGCACCGGTACCTGATGACCGTGATCGCCACCGCGTCGAACCCGATGTTCACCGTCAGCCGCGTGGACATCGACCGCCCGGGGCCGACGTACACCGTCGACACCCTGCGCGACCTGCACGACCAGCGACCGGATGCCCAGCTCGTCTTCATCTCGGGCGCAGACGCCGTTCAGCAGATCGTCGACTGGAAAGACCATGATGGTCTCTGGGACCTCGCGCACTTCGTGGCCGTGACGCGTCCGGGACACGCCTTGAGCATCACCGGATTGCCCGAGCGGGACGTAAGCTTGCTCGAAGTCCCTGCACTGGCCATATCCTCGACGGATTGCCGTGACCGGGTTCGACGGGGGTTCCCCGTCTGGTACTTGGTTCCCGACGGCGTCGTCCAGTACATCTCCAAGCACCATCTGTATCGGAGCGTTGCATGAGTTCGTCCGACGCGCAGCCGCCCCTGTCGCGGCGCCAGGCGCGCGAGCGGGAGCGTGCCGCCGCGGCCGGTTCGCAGCCCGCGACGCCGCCCCCGACCGTCGCCGCACCCGCCGCCGAGACCCCCGAGTCCCGTCGCCGCCCCGGGTCGCACGTCGCCCCGGCCCCCGGTGGCCCCGCCCAGTCGTCCGTGTCGGTATCTGCCAAGGCCGCGCCGGGGGCCGCCCCGGCGTCGGCGCCCGCGGCCGGTGTGTCACCGTTCCCGCCGGCCTCCGCGACCGAGATCGTCCCCGGCAGCGGTGGACTCACCCGTCGACAGATCCGGCAGCTCCGTGCCGCCGAGCGCCAGGCGGTCCTGCCGGTCCCGCTGCAGGACCCCACGCCCCAGTCGTCCGACCGCACCGTCGAGGACGTCCTCGGGTCGGTGGACACGATCGACCCCGCCGCCGCGCCGCAGAGCGCTCCGGACGCCGAGGCCGAGCACGACGAGCAGCCGGCTGCCCCGACGGTCCTCGACCAGGCCGCGGTCGCCCAGGCCACCGAGGCCGACGGGTCCCCTGACGCGCTCGAGCCCCTCGACGAGGCCGCCGCGCACGCCGAGGAGCCCCGCCGCCACCGGTCGACGTGGTCGCCGCCCGCCGACGTCCCCGAGTCCGACGCGTCGGCGACCGACGTCCCCGAGTCCGATGTGCCGGTGACCGAAACGCCTGCGGACGAGACGACCGACGTCGCCACGGCGGACGAGTCGTCCGAGAACGCTCCGGCCCGCTCGGCCGACGACGTCCCCGCTCCCGCTGCCGGGGCACAGCCCCCCGTCACGTCGGTACCGATCCCGACCGACGCCGCCGCAGCGACCCCCGCGGTGTTCCCGCTCTCGCTCGACGCCGAGGACGACGACACCAACGAGGTGCCGCTGCCCGAGCCCGCGACCGAGGCCCCGAAGGTCCCCGCCGCGTTCCAGCGTCCGACCGAGCCGAAGCCGGTGACCACGGCCTTCGCGCCGCCCGCCGGCCACTGGTCGCAGCAGGCGCACGACTCGAACGACTCCGAGGTGCACGACGCCGAGACCGGCACCCGCCGCGTCGCGGTGACGAACACGAACGCGATCATCCTGCCGAACTCGGCCCTGGCCGACCCCACCGGCGCCCTCAACGCGACGGGCGAGGTGATCCTGACCGGGTCGATCGACCTGCCGGCATCGCTGTCGTCGACGGGGTCGCACCGGCCGATCGACGGCGCCGAGGTCGACCGCCTGCTCGAGCAGCAGGACGAGCAACCCGAGACGGATGCCAGCCCGGTCCGGGCCAGCCGTGCGGTGTCCAGTCACACCTCGACCCGTCAGGTCGTGCTCGCGGCGGCCAAGCCGAAGGAGTCGCGCACGCCGCTGATCCTCGGTGTGACGGTCGGCGCGGTCGGGCTGGCTGCGGCCGGTGTCATCATCACCGCACTGCTCACCACCCACGCGTTCGGCGGCTGACCGCTGCCGTCCTCGACGTCCGTTCTCCACCACCCCGCCGACCCTGGCCTGGCCGCTGTCGGCGGGGTGGCTTATGATCGTGACCCATCAAGCGAACCGGCTGTCCGTCGGTTCGACGACCGGAAGGAATCCGTGACCGCCTCCACTCGCGCACTGGAACTCGTGCAGGCCGCAGCACTCGCGGCCGACGCCAAGCAGGCCGAGGACCTCGTCGCTCTCGACGTGACCGGGCCGTTGCAGCTCACGGACGTGTTCCTGCTCGCAACCGGTCGGAACGAGCGCAACGTGCAGTCCATCGCCGATGCCGTCGAGGAACGCCTCCTCGAGCTCGGTGCCAAGACGCTCCGTCGCGAAGGCCGTACCGAGGGCCGCTGGGTCCTCATCGACTTCGGCGAGATCATCGTGCACGTCTTCCACGACGAAGACCGCCAGTACTACTCGCTCGAGCGTCTCTGGGCCGACTGCCCGACGATCCCACTCGAGCTCCCGGTGGACCACACCGCCTGATCAGCGACGCGCCCGGGTGACGGCTTCGATTTCGTTGCCCGGCGTTCGCATGGTGTACGCTTCTATGGTGCCTCCGGGGAACCGGTTGGTGCGAGAGCAACACGATCTGGGTCTGTGGCGCAGCTGGTAGCGCACCTGCATGGCATGCAGGGGGTCAGGGGTTCGAGTCCCCTCAGATCCACCCTCAACCCCCGTCGTTCTTCGGAACGGCGGGGGTCTTCTCGTGTGTCCGACGGTGCCTCTCGTGCGTCCGACAGCGCTCGGTGGCCCGATACGCTGAGCGCATGAGCAACGACGCGCCGCTGTCCGGGTCCCCGCTGACGATCGCCTCCGCCGGGTACTCGGCCGACATCGCCACCGTCGGAGCGACGCTGCGGACCCTGCGGTACGAGGGCCGAGACCTGGTCGTCCCGTTCGACGCCGACGAGGTCCGCCCGGTCTTCCGCGGTGCCGTCCTGGCCCCGTGGCCGAACCGGATCGTCGACGGCGAGTACTCGTTCGGCGGCGTCGACCACGAGCTTGCGCTCACCGAGCCCGCGCGGCACCACGCCCTGCACGGACTCGTCGCGTGGACGGACTTCCGCGTGCAGGAGCAGGCGGACGACCGCGTCGTGCTCGTCACGACCGTCCAGGCGCAGCAGGGCTACCCGTACCGCGTCGAGGTCTCCGTGGAGTACCGGCTCGACGCCGAGGGGCTGCACACCACGATCACCGGGACGAACACCGGGGCCGAGGACGCACCGTGGGGGACCGGCCCGCACCCGTACCTCGTCGCGGGTGCCGGCACCGTCGACGGCTGGACCCTGACGCTCCCCGCCGCCCAGGTGCTCGAGGTGACGTCGGACCGGCTCGTCCCGACCGACCTGGTCCCCGTCCACGACGAGTTCGACCTGCGCACGCCCACGCTGATCGGCGACCGGTTCATCGACCACGCCTTCACCGGCTTCGAGCGCGACGCCGCCGGCCTCGCCACCATCGCGGTCACGGCGGCGGACGGTCACGGGGTCCGTGCGACCTTCGGGACGGAGTGCGGCTGGGTCCAGGTGCACACCGCCGACCACGTCGTCCCCGAGTACCACCGCGCCGGTCTCGCCGTCGAGCCGATGACGTGCGCCCCGGACGCCTTCAACGACGGCGAGGAGCGCGGCCTCGTGGTGCTCGCGTCCGGTGCCTCGCACGCCGCCGCATGGACGATCGCCGCGATCTGAGCACCCCCGACCCCGGCGTCCGCGTCGAGGTCCGCCGGCTCGACCCGGTCCCCGACCTCGCGGCCCTGGCGGCGCAGGTCGCCGGGGACCTGGTGTGGCTCGACTCCGGCCTGCCGGACGGTGCTCCCGCCACGGCTCGGCCCCGGGCGCGCTGGTCCGTGCTGGCGTGGACGGACGGACCGTTCGCCGCCCGGTTCCGGCACCAGGACCGTCGTGCGCACCTGACGGTCGCCGCGCCCGCCGAGGAGTGGTTCGGGCCTGCCCGATCCGAGGAGCGTCCGGCCTTCACGGTGCTGGCGGACCTGCTCCGACGCACGCCCCGCCTGCCCGAGCCGGTCATCGGGTGCGGGTTCGCGCTGGGCTGGGTCGGTTTCCTCGGCTACGAGCTCGGCCGCGAATCCGGCGGCCCGGACCGCACCGCCGACGGGCACGCCGACGCCGACCTGCGGTTCGTCGACCGAGCCGTCGTCGTCGACCACACCGGTGGCGCCTGGGCGCTCGCGCTCGTCGCCGACGCGGAACCGGCGGCCAGTGCGCACAACCGCGCGTGGCTCGAGGAGGCGACCACCCCCGCGACGTCGGTCGGCGTCGCCGACGCGGCCACGGGCCTCCCGGCCGGGGTGTCCGCGGCGACCGGACGCGTGACGCGCGCCGCCTACGAGCGCGCGGTCGACGTGTGCCGCGCGGAGATCCGCGAGGGGAACGCGTTCCAGGTCTGCCTCACCACCGCCTTCGCGGTCGGCCTGGAGGCCCGTGGCGGCCCCGGTACGGACCCGCACCTGGGCGAGTACCTGCGGATGCGGGCGTCCGACCCGGTGCCGTTCGGCGCGTTCCTGCGGCTCGGCCCGCTGCGCGTGGCGAGCCGGTCACCGGAGCGGTTCCTGCGGATCGACGCGGCCGGAGCGGTGCTCGCGGAGCCGATCAAGGGCACGCGGCGGCGGCTCGCCGACGCTTCGGCGGACGCGGCCGCGCGGGACGACCTGGCGGCGAGTCCGAAGGACCGTGCCGAGAACGTGATGATCGTCGACCTGCTGCGGAACGACCTGCTGCGGACCGCGGTGCCCGGGTCGGTGCACGTCGAGCGGCTGTGCGCCGTCGAGACGTACGCCAGCGTGCACCAGCTGGTCTCGACGATCGGGGCGGTGCTGCCGCCGGGGACGTCGCGGGCCGACGTGGTGCACGCGGCGTTCCCGCCGGGGTCGATGACCGGGGCGCCGAAGAGCAGTGCCACGGCGATCGCGGACCGGCTCGAGGGGGCGCCGCGCGGGGTGTACTCGGGGGCGATCGGGTACTTCTCGGCGAGCGGGGCGGTCGACCTGTCGGTGGCGATCCGTAGCCTCGTGACCGTGCTCGACGAATCGGGGACGGTGCGCTCCCGGACCCTCGGAGCCGGGGGAGCGGTGACCTGGTCGTCGGTGCCCGCGGACGAGGCGGACGAGGTCGAGACCAAGACGCGGTCGGTGCTCGACGGGGTCGGGGCGGTCGCCAGCTGGTGAACTGAAGCCCGATCCGAACACGTGTTCGATCGTGACTGTCCACAGATGTCGGACGCGATTGACATCATCGAACACATGTTCGAATATGAGGGCATGCAGACGGCGGCGGCACTCCGGTCGCCCACCCCGGACCGGGGCGGGCGGAGCGGTGCCGCACGCGGCGGCAGCGGTGCGGGCAGTGGTGGTGTGCGCCGGGGGACGGACCACCTGAACGATGCCCGGGCCGCGCTCGACCGCATCACGTCCCTGCGGTCCCGGGTGGCCGACATGGAGTCCACCCGGGTCGACACCGCCGGGCTCCCCACGGCCCCGGCGCTCGAACCCCTGCTGCCCGGCGGCGCGATCCGGGTCGGTGGCACGTACGCGGTCCCCGAGTCGGTGCTGCTCGCGATCACGATGCTGCAGGCGGCCTCGGCGGCCGGAGCGTGGTGTGCGGTCGTCGGGGTGCCGTCCTTCGGGATCGAAGCCGCCGCCGCCGCCGGGATCGACCTCGAACGGCTCGTGCTCGTCCCCGATCCCGGTGACCAGTGGCTCGCCGTGACGGCGGCGATGGCCGACGTCGCCCAGATCGTCCTCACCCGACCGCTCGGCCGGGTCGTGCCGGGCGACGTGGCACGGCTGTCGGCCCGGCTGCGACAGCGCGGTGGCGCACTCGTCGCGCTCGGCTCCTGGCCCGGGGCGGACGTCACGCTGCGGGTCACGTCCTCGACGTGGAGCGGCATCGGTCAGGGCCACGGCCACCTGACGGAGCGCCGGGCCACCGTGACCGCGACCGGGCGTGCCGGCGCGGTGCGTCCGGCGACCGCCGAGCTGCTCCTGCCCGCGGCCGACGGTGCGGTCCGGGCCGCCACACCGGTGCCGACGGTGGGCTCCGGGGACACCCGCGTGCTGCGGCCCGTGGCGGTGGCGTCGTGATCGCCTCCGGGCGCGTCCGGACCGACGCGATCACGCGGGGAGCGGCGCTGCCCGAACCACCCCCGACCCGGACGATCGTGCTCTGGTGCCCGGACTGGCCGGTCATCGCGGCGGCTCGGGCCGGTGGCACCCCGCCGGAGCAGCCCCTCGCCCTGACCGCCAAGGGACTCGTGTTCGCGAGCTCCGCGTCCGCGCGTGAGCAGGGTGTCGTGCGGGGGCTCCGCGTGCGTGAGGCGCAGGCGCGGTGCCCCGACCTCCTCGTGCAGCCCTACGACGACGCCCTCGACCACCGCGCGTTCGAGCCCGTCATCCGTGCGGTCGAGGCGGCGGTCCCCGGGGTCGAGGTCCTGCGGCCGGGCACCCTCGCGCTCCGCGCCCGCGGGCCGGCCCGGTACTACGGCGGGGAGCGCGCGGCGGCGGCGACCCTTGCCGGCATCGCGGCCGACCACGGCGCCCCCGCGGTGCGGGCCGGGGTGGCCGACACCCCGTTCGCGGCGGACCAGGCCGCCCGGGCCCGTCCGGTGCGTCCCGGCGAGCGGGTGCGGCTCGTGCCCGTCGGGGGATCGGCGGACTTCCTCGCACACCTGCCGCTCGGCGTGCTCGGCGACCCCGACCTCACGACGGTGCTCGACCGGCTCGGCATCACCACGCTCGGCGACTTCGCGGCACTCGGCGACGAACAGGTGCGAGACCGCTTCGGCGTGGCCGGGGCGTTCCTGCACCGGTTGGCCGGGGGCCGTGACCCCCGCGAGATCGCGGCGCGGGAGATCCCGCCGGAACTCCGGGTCGAGGCGTCGTTCGAACCCCCGCTGGACCGTGCCGACCAGATCGCGTTCGCGTTCCGGCGATCCGCCGACGACTTCGCCGAGCGACTCCGGGCCGCGGGGCTCGTGGCGACGACCATCCGAGTGGGGATCGTCGACGAGCGCGACATCCTGCTCGAACGGACCTGGGCGCACCCGCGCTGGTTCGACGCCGCCGACGTGGTCGACCGGGTGCGGTGGCAGCTCGCCGGTGGGGTGGACCCCAGCGGGCTCGAGGCGCCGGTCACCTCGGTCGTGCTCGAGCCGGTCGCCGTCGACGACATGGCGAACCACGAACGCGGGCTGTGGGGCTCCGGCCCGGACGAGCGCGTGCACCACGGCCTCGCGCGGATCCAGGGCATGGTCGGCCACGACGGTGTGGTGAGTCCGCGCATCGGTGGGGGCCGCACCCTGTCCGAGCGCGTGGTGCTCGTGCCGTGGGGCGACGCACCCGCCGGTGGTGAGCGAGCCCTGGCGACCGTCCGCGACCGCCCGTGGCCCGGCAAGCTGCCCGGCCCGCCCCCCGCCACCGTGCTCGAGCGCCCCCGACCGGTCGACGTCGTCGCCGTCGGTGGTGCGAGCGTCGACGTCGACGAGCGTGGCGTGCTGTCCGGAGCACCCGAACGGTTCCGTGCCGAGGGCGACCGGGGCGGCGGCTTCTCGGCCGTGACGGCCTGGGCGGGTCCGTGGCCGCTCGTCGTCCGGTGGTGGGAGTCCGGCGGCCGACGCCTGCACCGGCTGCAGCTCGTCGACGCCGAGGGGCGTGCCTGGTACCTGGTGCTGGCGGACCACCGCTGGTGGGCCGAGGCAATCGCGACGTGACCCCGACCACCGACAGGAGCGTGACCTGATGGGCTACAGCAACCCACCCATCCCGTGGTCGCAGTTCGAGCGCGCGCTGTCCGACAAGCGGAGCCCGGGCACGGCGCACGACGGCGACGGCGGCGACAGCCCGGCGTGGTCGCGGAAGCGCGAGCCGTACGTCCCGTCACCGCTCGACACCGACGGCGGGCCCGTGGTGGCGTACGCCGAACTGCACGCGCACTCGGCCTTCAGCTTCCTCGACGGCGCCAGTCAGCCCGAGCACCTGTTCGAAGAAGCTGCTCGGCTCCGACTGCACGCCCTCGCGCTCACCGACCACGACGGCTTCTACGGGGCCGCCCGGATGGCCGAGGTCGCCGAGTCGTACCCGCAGGTCGGCACCGTCTTCGGCACCGAACTGTCCCTGGGGCTGACCGAACCGCAGAACGGTGTGCCCGACCCCGAGGGTTCGCACCTGCTCCTGCTCGCCGACGGCCAGGACGGCTACCACCGGCTCGCCGGCGCGGTGACGAGCGCACACCTGGCCGCCGGGTCCGAGAAGGGCAGCCCGCAGTACGACCTCGACGACCTCGCCGCGCGGGCGGACGGGCACTGGCGGGTCCTGACCGGGTGCCGGAAGGGCTCCGTACGGCAAGCCCTCGAGCAGGGTGGCGAGTCCGCCGCCGAGACCGCGCTCCGGGTGCTGCTCGACCGGTTCGGCAGCCGCAACGTCGTCGTGGAGCTGCTCGACCACGGCGACCCGCTCGACAGCGCCCGCAACGACGCCCTGGCCGCCCTCGCCGCGAAGCACGCGCTGCCCCTGGTCGCCACCGGCAACGTGCACTACGCCACCCCCGACCGGTTCCCGGTGGCGACCGCGCTGGCGGCGGTGCGCGCCCGCCGCAGCCTCGACGAGATCGACGGCTGGCTGCCGGCCGCGGACACCGCCCACCTGCGCTCCGGTGCCGAGATGGCCAGACGGTTCGGGCGCTACCCCGGCGCGATCGAGCGGACCGTGGAGCTCGCCGACGAGCTCGGGTTCCGGCTGAAGACCGTGCAGCCCGGGCTGCCCGACCTCGACGTCCCGGACGGACACACCGCGATGTCGTGGCTCCGCGAGCTGACGTGGACGGGTGCCCGGCGGTTCTACCCCGGCAGTGCCGACGGCGTCGACCCCCGCAAGCGGGAGCGCATCGAGCGTGAGCTGTCCGTGATCGAGGAGAAGAACTTCCCGGGGTACTTCCTGATCGTGCGCGACATGGTGCAGTACGCCCGCGGTCGGGGCATCCTCTGCCAGGGGCGGGGCTCGGCGGCGAACTCGGCGGTCTGCTACCTGCTCGAGATCACCGCGGTGGACTCGATCCGGTACGGGCTGCCGTTCGAGCGGTTCCTGTCGGCGATGCGCGACGAGGAACCCGACATCGACGTCGACTTCGACTCGGACCGCCGCGAAGAGGTGATCCAGTACGTGTACGCCAAGTACGGCCGGCACAACGCCGCCCAGGTCGCGAACGTCATCACCTACCGCCCCAAGGGTGCGGTGCGTGACATGGCGAAGGCGCTCGGCCACAGCCCCGGGCAACAGGACGCCTGGTCGAAGCAGGTCGAGCGGTGGGGCTCGGTGACCGAGAGCCAGGACCACGACATCCCACCGGCGGTCGTCGGACTCGCGAGCGACGTCCTCGGGTTCCCGCGGCACCTCGGCATCCACTCCGGCGGCATGGTGCTGACCGACCGCCCGGTGGGCGAGGTCGTGCCGATCGAGCACGCCCGGATGGACGGCCGCACCGTGCTGCAGTGGGACAAGGACGACTGCGCCTACATGGGGCTCGTGAAGTTCGACATGCTCGGCCTCGGCATGCTCGCTGCCCTGCAGTACTCGTTCGACCTGGCGGCAGAGCACTGTGGGGAGCGCTGGGAGATGCACTCCATCCCGAAGGAGGAACAGGGGGTCTACGACCAGCTCTGCCGCGCGGACACGATCGGGGTGTTCCAGGTGGAGTCCCGCGCGCAGATGGGCACCCTGCCCCGACTGCTCCCGCGGCGGTTCTACGACCTGGTGATCGAGGTCGCACTCGTCCGACCCGGGCCCATCCAGGGCGGCGCGGTGCACCCGTACATCCGCCGGCGCACGGGTGAGGAACCGATCACGTACATGCACCCGGCGCTCGAACCCGTGCTCGAACGCACCCTCGGGGTCCCGCTGTTCCAGGAACAGCTCATGCAGATGGCGATCGCGGTCGGCAACTGCTCCGGTGACGACGCCGACCTGCTGCGAAGGGCGATGGGGTCCAAGCGCGGGCACGAGAAGATCGACCGGCTGCGCGACAAGCTCTACACGGGGATGGCGGACAACGGCATCCACGGCGCGGACGCCGACGCGATCTACGCGAAGATCCAGGCCTTCGCGAACTTCGGCTTCGCGGAGAGCCACTCGATCAGCTTCGCCCTCATCGTCTACGCGAGCGCGTGGATGCGGCTGCACTACCCCGGGGCGTTCCTGGCGGCGCTGCTCCGGGCGCAGCCGATGGGGTTCTACTCACCGCAGACCCTGGTCGCCGACGCCCGACGGCACGGCGTCCGCGTGCTGCGACCGGACATCCTGCGGTCCGGTGTCGACGCCACGCTCGAACCGCTGCCGGACGGGGACGCTCCGGCCGGTGACGACGCGTGCCTGGCCACCGAGCAGCCCCCGGTGCTGCCCTTCGACAAGGCGCTCCCCGACGACACCGCGAGCCACCGGCGCGACGGTGCCTTCGCCGTGCGGCTCGGGCTCGCCGAGGTCGCGTCGCTCAGCCGGAAGAGCGCCGAGAAGATCGTCGCGGAGCGGGACGCGAACGGCCCCTTCCGCGACATGTCGGACCTGGCCCGGCGGGTCGGACTCACCACGCCGCAGCTCGAGGCCCTCGCCGCGGCCGACGCCTTCGCCCCCTTCGACATCGACCGCCGCGGTGCGATGTGGTCGGCTGCCCAGGCGGCCGCCGAGCGTCCGGACCAGTTGCCGGACACGCAGGTGTTCGTGCAGCCGCCGCTGTTCGGGCAGATGACGAGCGGGGACGTGCTCATCGCCGACATGTGGTCGACGGGCATGACGACCGACGACCACCCCGTCCGGCACGTGCGCGACCGCCTCGCCGCCCGCCGGGTGCTCAGCGTGCAGGACACCGCGACCGCCGAGACCGGACGACGGGTCGAGGTCGGCGGGATCGTGACGCACCGGCAGCGTCCGGCGACGGCCTCCGGCATCACGTTCCTGAACGTCGAGGACGAGACCGGGCTGGTCAACGTCATCTGCAGCGTCGGGGTCTGGGGACGCTTCCGCCGGGTGGCGCGGGAGTCCCCGGCGGTGATCGTCCGGGGCATCCTCGAGCGCTCGCCCGACGGGGTGGTCAACCTGGTGGCGGACCGCATCGAGCACCTGTCGCTGTCCGTCCGCACCCGCTCGCGGGACTTCCAGTGAGCGGTCGTGCGCGGGCGAGCGGTCGTGCGTGTGGGCGGTCGTGCTCACCGCACCTCGGGCAGGCTGATCGTGACCTCGAGTCCACCGGCGGGCACGTTGCGGAGCGACGCCGTGCCTCCCGCCCGTTCCGCCACCGCACGCACGATCGCGAGTCCCAGCCCCGAGCCGCCGGGCAGGGCGCCGGCACCGGTCGACGGGTCCGGGTTCGGGCGGGACGTCCGGGCCTCGTCCGGACGGGTGAAGCGGTCGAACGCCACCGGGATGAATGACTCGGGCACGCCGGGGCCGTCGTCGGTGATCTGCAGCACGCCCTCGCCGCCGGTGCTCCGCCAGGACACGAAGATGCCGCCGCCGCGGGGGAGCGCGGCCACGGCGTTGCCCGCGATGTTCGTGACGAGCTGGGCCATCCCGCCCGTGTCGATCCGGTACCGCGGTTCGACGGTGCCGCCACCGATGCCCGGGCCGGAACCGCCGACGGCGACGGGCGGCTCGAGGTCGAAGTCGACGGTGACGTCCTTCGCCGACGCGATGAGCCGGACGCGGTCGACCGCGGCCATCACCTCGTCGCCGAGGTCCGACCACGCGGTCTCGGGGCGCCGGTCGCCGTCCTGTTCGCGGCGCTCCGACTCCTCGATCCGTGACAGGGCGAGCAGGTCGTTCGCCAGCCGCGACAACCGCGCGACGCTGTGCTTCGCGCGTTCGATGTGGGCGGCGAGGGCGGCGGCGTCGTTGCCGTCGAGCGAGGCGAGGTCGAGCTGGGTCGTCAGGATCGCCAGGGGCGTCCGGAGCTCGTGGCTGGCGTCCGACACCATCTGGCGTTCACGCTCGGTCGCCTGCCGGGTCCGCGCGAGGAAGGCGTTGAGCGTGGTCGCCAGGGACGCCAGCTCGTCCTGGGCGGGGCCCACCGGCAGTTCGGCACGCTCCGGGGCGACGGAGAGCCGTTCGGCCTCGCGGCGCATCCGGTTCACCGGGCGCAGCGCGGTGGTCGCGAGCACCCAGGACGCGACACCGAAGGCGAGCAGGATGGCCAGGCCGGTCAGCGACAGGGTCGTCGTGAGGTCGTCGACGACGATGGCCTCGGCCTGCGAGTTGCGGGCGGCGACGACGGTCCAGCGGCCGGCCTCGTTGACGGGGTGCTCCACCACGACGCGGTACGCCGAGCCGGATGCCGTGATGATCGAGGTGCCGGCAGGGGTGGACCGCAGACTGCCGAGCGCCTGCTCGACACGATCGGGCATCGTCGACAGCACGATCTCGCCGGACGGGGACACGACGGCGACGAGCTGCGCGTTGCCCGGCGGCGAGAGGTCGGGGTCGCTGTCGACCTCGAGCGTGGCGACGTACGGGTCGGCATCGGCGTCGAGCAGGGTGCGGGTCGCACTCGCGACGACGCTCACCACCTGGAAGCGCATCACCAGGACGAGCAGCAGGATGACGATCGCGGCGATCGCCGTCGAGCCGATCGTGATCCGGGCGCGCAGCGACAGCCGACGCAGCGGCCGGATCGGACCGCCGCGTCGGCGGTCCGATCGTGGGGCATCTGCCCCGTTCACGCCCCGAGCAGATCCAGGCGGTACCCGCGGCCGCGGACCGTGGCGATGGCGACGGTTGCCTCGTGCGCGGTGAGCTTCTTGCGGAGGTACGAGATGTACTGCTCGACCACGTTCGGGTCGACGTGCTGCGAACCGTCCCAGACCTCTTCGAGGATCTTCGGGCGGTCGACGACACTGCCGGCGGAGCGGGCGAGCAGGCGGAGCAGGGCGAACTCGGTGGGGCTCACGGCGACGCGCTGTCCCTTGATCGAGATCCGGCGGGCCTCGGAGTCGATGGAGACGTCCCCGACCTCGATCGTGCGGGGCGCCCCGGCGGACTCGCGACGGCCGAGCGCACGCAGCCGGGCGGTGAGCTCGGCGAAGGCGAAGGGCTTGGTGAGGTAGTCGTCCGCGCCCGCGTCGAGCCCGAACACGCGGTCGTCGACGGCATCACGCGCGGTCACGAGCAGGATCCGCACGGGGTCCTCGCGCTCACGGATCCGCCGGGCGAGCTCGAAGCCGGACATCCCGGGCATCATCACGTCCACGACCGCCAGGTCGAACGCCTGCTCGCCGAGGGCGATGAGCGCCTCGACACCGTTCTCGACCGCCGTGACCCGGTACCCCTCAGCCGCGAGTCCGCGTTCCATCAGGGCACGCATCTCGTCGTCGTCCTCGACCACCAACAGCCGCATAGTGGACCTCCTCGGACCCATCGTGGCATCGAACCGCCGCGGAGGGCCGTTCTCCGGGCCCGACTCGCTGAATCTCGTCACAGGACGAGGCAGAACGGTCTGTCCCACGTTCTAGGGACGTGAGTGCCGCTTGCTTCGTTGCTAGGCTCCGGCAGCGGACAGCGCGACCCGATGCGCCGCCCGCACTGGGGGATCATGAACGACTCGATCGACCACCCGGCCATCGTGCGCCTCCGCGCCGAACTGGACGCCGCGTGGAAGGGCATCGGCGCGCTCGCGCAGCTGGAGGACGCACCGCGCGACCGCGTGGTCGCGGAACTGCGGACGGCCGTGCCGGACGTGGCGAGCCGTGCTGCACGAGAGGTCGGCACCGAGGCCGTCGTCGCCGAGATCAGCCGGTACGCCGACGCCGGCATCCCGGGTGCGACCGCGACCGACGTCGTGCCGACCGCGGTGATCTGGTCGGACGTCGTCCGGACAGCGTCGGAAGCGGCCTGCGCAGCGCGCTGACGCGGACCGAGCGGCCTGCGCAGCGCGCTGACGCGGACCGAGCGGCCTGCGCAGCGCGCTGACGCGGACCGAGCGGCCTGCGCAGCGCGCTGACGCGGACCGA